>JAZGBQ010000280.1:0-4764 GCA_036476435.1 Fidelibacterota bacterium | reverse complement strand
AATATCCTTGAAACCCCTTTTTTTGGCTAACGCTACCACTTCCGGGAAATGGGGCACTGTTGTTGACTCCCCGCCTGACAGAACAATGCCGGGAGTCCTGGGACCAAGCACACTGAACAACCGGTCTAAAAAAGGCAGTTGCAGTGTCAGTCCTGCCTGACGCGATATCAAATAGGGACAGCCGGAACAGGCACGAGTACATACTTGGGTCAGATCCAGCTCGATCGTAGTGGGAAAGATCGGCTTGCCGTTCAAATAATCTTCTATTTTTTGGGTCTTTGTATTGACTTTTGATGAGGCGAAAACTTTTGGCTGATTATTTAGCATAGTATTCCATAGGATTAAGGTTCAAAATATTTATTTACTTTTGTATTTAACAGTCTGTCTGCTTCTTCCAATCTCAGGATCGCCTGAGTTACTTCTTTCGCACTCTGAAGATCACACTGAGGCCTGGGACCATCATGCAAATATTCTACAAATTCTTTTAATTCCAGATAAAGCGGAAAGGTTGTATCAATTGGTACCTTTTCCTCATTTTCTTCATTTCTTATATTAATGTGATCAGCATAAGCATCGGTAAGCTCCGCATAGCCGCTAGATCCCCGGATACTAACTTTCGCCTGGGCTTCGGGGTGTCGCCCGCTGATTGACATGGTGACGGTAGGATTCCTTCCCATGGCAGTGGTAAAACTTATGGGTAATTCTTCGTTATTTTTAATAACAGTGATAGTTTTGACCGGGCTGGGAATATACCCCAATATATGCTTTAAGATACTGAGATCATGAACGGCTAGGGTCCAGAAGACATCCCCACCATGGAAATCTTTTACCCACGCGTGCCGGATGGTCCTTAATTCCTCTAGTTTCCCGATCCTTTCGGAGTGAGCGACCTTTCGCAGAGCTTCAATACCCGGGTGATAATGCCATTTATGCATCACAAACAGATGTTCCGACCCTCCCAGACCATGTAAAAGGTTGAAATCCTCCATGGATAGGCAAAGGGTTTTCTCCGAGAATATTGGTTTACCATGTTTTAATAAACCGGCGCATTCCTTCGCCAACTGGGGAATGGGAACAGCCACGACGAACCCATCACAGTCGGGCGACAGATCATCAACATGTGAAAGAACCCGGGAAGCACCTACCTGGTAGGCTTGTGAACGTGACCCAGGGTCAGGATCCACCACGTTTACCGTACATTTCAGCAGCAACAGGTCCCGTAGAATATTCTTTCCCCAGGCCCCGCACCCGATTAATCCGACTGTTTTCATCAAATCAATCAAATTCCATTGTTGGAATGCCTGCCAGGTAGACTATTTGGATTCATCAACTGGTTTCAATCATGCTTCACTCGGTTTAAGTTAGAGCTTTAGTCGCAATGTTTCAGACAGAATAATAGGTAGAAAATGAATTCTTTAAACGGCAAATGATCCAGGCAATGCCAGACTTTCCACGAAGCACTGGCTAGCGATCACGGATCTATCACATCAGTTTTTATAAGCGGGAATTCTTAAATAGAAATTATTACCAGTTGGTGTATTCGGGATCACTCCGGCTTCGGCATCGTGGGCTTCGGCAATCCTCTTCACGATGGCTAATCCCAAGCCCTGACCCCTGCGCTTTTTTTTTGTCAGCTGCACTTTTCTTCGGAAAATCAGTTCGCGTTTTTCTTCCGGGATGGTTTTACCTAAATCCCTTATATTGATCACAATAGTGTCCTTTTCTTTTTTCCCTTCCAAGATTATTTTTTTCCCATCACGCGCATATTTTATTGCATTACTTATGTAATTCTTAAATACTTCATTGATGATCGTATTTGCATTAACAATAAGATCCGGTTCTATTTTTAATACCAATTCCATGTTGACCATTTTTAACTGTGACTTAAACTCTTTTGACATGTCTTTCAATTCTTCGGTGAGATTCATCTCACACTTTTTTATTGCATCCCCCACATTGATCTTTGAAAGAATAGTAGCGTTTTCCAGAACATCCAGCATCTTCCCGCTGCTGTGCCGCAAAGACCGGACAATTTCCACGTCCGGTTTTTCAGAGTTCAGCAGCCCCGACAGACCGTGAATGGTACCCGCAGTATTCTTCAGATCATGGGTGATCACATCGATCAATAATTCTTTAAGTAAGTTTGATTCCTCCAGGTTCTCCGAGAGAGTTCTATAATTTGCTTCTGATCTCAGCAGTTTTTCTTCGAGCGCTTTACTTTTAGTGATGTCACGCCAAACTGATTTACTATAAAGAATGGTTCCCTCTTCATCTCGAATAGCTGATATATTTAAGCTTACATCAATTTTGCTGCCATCTTTTCGTTTCAACTGCAGCTCAGCATCACGAACCTCACCAGTTTTAGCAAACTTATTGAACGCTCTCCTGCCACCCTCACGGCTATCAGCATGATACATATCTACAATTGATCTTCCGATAATTTCTTTCTTAGAAAAACCTAAATTGTCAACTATTGTCTGGTTACAATCCCTAATCTTTGAAGTCCTGGCATCAACCGAGACTATCATATCAGGCGCATTATTGAATAGGTCCCGATACTTCTCCTCACTTTCGTAAATGACCTTAAGTAAAGCCTCGCGTTCAGACACATCTTCAATTATACCATCAACAAATTCTATTGTGTCATTTGTATGTTTTACAGACACGGCCGAGACAGAGCCAAAAAATTCACTGCCGTCTTTCTTTTTCAGTCTTAAGATTTTATTCCTGACGGAACCCTCTTTCAATAGTTGTGATATGAAGATCTTACGCTCCTCCGAACTAATATATAGATCAATTACTTTGGTCTTCAGACATTCTGTTTTGTTGCTGAAACCAAATATTTTGAGGAAAGCGGGATTTACTTCAATAAATGTTCCCGGGTCTTGGACGTCAGATCGGTAAATACCAACATTAATATTTTCGGCTAACGTTCGGTATTTAGATTCGCTTTCTTTTATTTCGTTGTTGGCAGCTCTCAGACCTTCCGCAAGTTCACTAATCTCATTTAATTGAGTCTTAAGCTCGCCCTGCTGCATTTCAATTTCTTCACCCAGCATGTTGATCCCCATAGCGATGGCATCAAGGTTGTCATCAACATTATTAATTGGTGCTCTTGCTGAAAACGATCCACTGGCAATTTTCTGAATAACGCCAATGATATCCAGCAATTGCTTTTGGTTAACTGGCTTATTCATTTCACGAATTCTATAAGCCCTGCTTGAGGTGTCTTAACCATTTCAATCCTTCTTCCTCAGAGCCAAAGAGTTTAGTAGGTATGACAGGTTTGTTTAGTCCCAGAAAAAAATTCCCCAGTACTTTACTCGTCAGGGATGGTGCGATTAATGCCGCCCCCGAACAGAACTTACTTACTGCATTGCTGGCCAGATACATGCGCGCCTTCAATGTCACCGATTTCACATTACCAAGATCAATGAGTATATAGGCATCTTCTCTTTTGGCGAAGCGTTGGTAAAGGACCAGTTCTTCTTGTATATCTTCCAATGTTAATTCAGAATCGGGTGCATGCGTCTGATGAATAATGCCATCTTCATCAAGAAACATCTCAGCTGTCCGCGATCTGTGAATGGTTTTTTTCGTTTTTTTATTGCTCATGATGAATCCCCCTGCAGATGCAGTGCGGGTCGCTTAACTACACCTGGGCTGTTAATAAAATTCATATCCAGATCAATTCCTTTACAAATTTTATTTCTTTTCCTTTATTTTATACAATTGTTGTTTTTAATAAAGGTCCGTCCTGCTCTTCAATTATTGAATTGTTAAAGACTTCATTGATTATTTCCAGTAATTTATCATAATCCACCGGTTTGGGAACAAAGTAATCAGCCCCACTATCAAATGCATGAGACTTATCCTTTTCCCCTTCCTTTGCTGTGACAATAATGATGGGCATTTGTCTGTATTTGATATCCTGTTTGATTAGATTGCATATTTGAAGCCCAGAGCAGTTTGGCAGCATTATATCAAGAATTATAATATCGGGTAATCGCTCACGTATTTTATTTAACCCCTCAAATCCATCAGCTGCAGTTTGAATATCAAATCCATTTTTTTTCAAAAATAAAGCTAAAGGTTCTATAAAGAACCATTCATCATCAATAATTAATACTGATTTATTCATTATTAAATCCCTTCTTAATCCTAATTCAAACTATTGAAAACGATCGCTATTTTTGATAAAAGTATCTTCTTTGTAACTGGTTTGGTTATGAAATCATTACAGCCTGCTTTGAGACAATTGTCCTGATCGGTCTTGAAGGCATGGGCGGTCAGGGCAATTATGGGTAATTTTTTCCACTTTTTTGATTTCCGGACATAGGTCGCGAAATCAAGACCGTCCTCATTCCCGGTCAGGGAAATATCCAGTAAAACCAGATCTACTCGCTTATTTTTAATCATTTCAACCGCACCAGCAACAGTATCTGTAAAGCAGATCTCATAGCTGTCTTTTAAATGCAACTTTACCAGCAATTGCGCATCAGGATCATCTTCCACGACCAAGACTGTCTTTCTTTGTTTTTGCTTATCTTCCGAAACTATTTTCTCACCACGATCCTTAGTCTGTCTGCTACTTGATTCAGATGGTTTTTGGAATGTTAGTGTAAAGGTTGTCCCCTTATTTTGCTTGCTGTCAACTTCCAGGGCTACCGTATTCATGTCAAGACAGCTTTTGACAATGGCAAGACCCAGACCCATCCCTTGATATTTTTTAGTCATTCCTGCACTTTCCTGAGTGAACGCATC
>JAZGBQ010000028.1:0-9842 GCA_036476435.1 Fidelibacterota bacterium | reverse complement strand
AGAATGCAACAGAGAATGCTGGTGATATGATCAAAGATTTGAATCAAAAATACAATAATGCCAGACAAGCAGCGATTACAAAAGAAATTCTGGAGATCGTTAGCGGAGCTGAAGCATTAGTTCAATAATGAGGGTATGAATAGAATGAATGCAGTTGGTAAAATTTCACAAATAATGGGTGCGGTCGTTGATGTCGATTTTAAAGATTCTGTTCTCCCTGAAATCCTTAATGCCCTGGAGGTTGATAGAACCGAATCCAAACTGGTCCTTGAAGTTGCACAGCATATAGGCGAATCGACTGTTAGAACAATTGCAATGGATTCAACTGATGGACTTATCCGTGGTCAGGAGGTCGCAGATACCGGCTCCCCTATAACTGTACCGGTTGGTCCAGAGACTCTCGGGCGTCTGTTCGATGTCCTTGGTAATCCAATCGATGGAAAAGGGGATATCAAGACTAAGGAACGACACTCGATTCATCGACCTGCTCCGGAGCACAAAGATTTGTCAACTAGTACCGATATACTTGAAACGGGTATTAAAGTTGTCGATTTAATGGAGCCCTATACAAAAGGTGGAAAAACAGGACTCTTTGGTGGGGCTGGAGTTGGAAAGACTGTTCTCATTCAAGAGTTAATCCGAAATATTGCAACAGAACATGGTGGGTATTCTGTTTTCGGAGGTGTTGGTGAACGTACAAGAGAAGGAAATGATCTCTATCTTGAAATGACAGAATCGGGTGTAATTGATAAAACCGTAATGGTCTTTGGACAGATGAATGAACCCCCCGGGGCACGCTTAAGGGTAGGTCTGACAGGACTTACTATGGCGGAATATTTCCGGGATGAAGAAGGGAAAGATGTCCTCCTTTTTATCGATAACATATTTCGATTTACTCAATCAGGATCGGAAGTATCGGCATTACTTGGTCGCATGCCTTCTGCCGTTGGATATCAACCTACCTTATCCACAGAAATGGGGGATCTGCAGGAAAGGATTACGTCAACAAATCGTGGTTCAATAACCTCAGTTCAGGCGATTTATGTTCCAGCGGATGATCTGACTGATCCGGCACCGGCAACAGTTTTTGCTCATCTGGATGCAACCACCGTACTGGAGCGGAAGATCTCTGAGCTTGGAATTTATCCGGCAGTCGATCCACTAACTTCCACATCTAGAATTCTGGATCCAAGAGTTATTGGTTCTCGACACTACAAGGTTGCTAGGTCAGTGCAGAACGTGCTTCAGAAGTATAAAGATCTTCAAGATATTATTGCTATTCTGGGAATGGATGAGCTTTCAGATGATGATAAACTTACCGTGGCACGTGCCAGACGAATCCAGAAATTCATGTCCCAGCCATTCTTCGTTGCGGAACAGTTTACCGGGACCAAGGGGCGATATGTGTCATTGGAGGATTCTATTTCTGGTTTTGAAACCATTCTGAAAGGTGAAGTTGATGAACTTCCGGAAAACGCATTTGCTTATGTTGGGACGATCGATGAAGCTGTTGAACAAGGTAAAAAGCTCCTAAACGAATGACTTCTTTCTCAATAGAAATTGTTACTCCGACCAAAGCCATGGAAAAAGGTGCTGTGAGCTATCTGCGCTGCCCAGGGATGGATGGGTTATTCGGAGTCATGCAAGGACATGCAAATGCCATGGTTGCTCTTGACATTGGTGAGATCAAGATTGAAAGCAGCGAAGGAGTGAATTATTTTTCCACGAGTGGCGGATTTATTGATATTTCTGAAGAAAAAGTACTGTTATTGCTGCAAACGATAGAAAAATCAACGGGTATTGACAAAGAGCGAGCGAAGGAATCGGTAGAGCGAGCAAAACAAAGATTGAAAACTAAAGTCTCAGTCATTGACGGTGATCGTGCTAGAATATCGTTATTACGTGCCTTGAACCGTCTTAAAGTGATTCAACGATAAATTCTGATACATTCATACTGTTAACCGCTAGTAACTTTGAGCGTTTTCTATATTTACTTGGAATAAAATAAATCTAATATGAACCGTACACATACTTGTGGTGAATTAAGATCAAAGGATAGTGGCTCCACTGTTATTCTGAATGGCTGGGTACATTCCGTACGATGGCATGGAAATGTAGTTTTTATTGATCTCAGAGATCGGTACGGAAAAACACAGGTTGTGATCGACTCAAACATATCCAAAGATAATTTTGATGTAGCCAAAAAATTGTCCATGGAAGATGTTTTAAGCATCTCAGGTATAGTTCAAAAACGTTCCGGTGATGCATCGAATCCTGATCTTGAGACAGGTGATATCGAAGTACTCGTGAAAGAACTTAAGATATTAAATGAAGCTGCACCATTACCGTTCATCTTAACAGATCGTTACAGTTCCAGTGAAGAATTACGTTTAAAATATCGTTATCTTGAATTGAGAATGGAAGAGTTACAAGGTTTCATCCAACTTCGGCACAAAGCTTATCAAGCAACGCGGAGATATCTTAGTGGTCAGGATTTCCTTGAGATTGAGACCCCCGTTCTTATGAAATCAACCCCTGAAGGTGCCAGGGATTATCTCGTTCCAAGCAGAATCCATAAAGGAAAATTTTACGCACTTCCACAATCTCCGCAAACCTATAAGCAGTTGCTAATGATAGGTGGTTTTGATAAGTATTTTCAGATTGTAAAATGTTTCCGTGATGAGGATCTGCGGTCGGATCGGCAACCTGAATTCACCCAAATTGATATCGAGATGTCCTTTGTTGATGAAATGGATGTGCGTGAACTATGTGAGCGTTTGACCAACTACATTTTTACTGAGGTTAAGGGAATTCTCCTGTCGGATCAATACCCGGTGATGACCTATGCCCAGGCGATAAAAACCTATGGAACGGACAAACCGGATCTGCGCTATGGACTTGAACTTCAGGAATTCAAAGATATTGCCCTGAGATCTGATTTTACCTCATTTCAGGATGCAGCTGAAGTCAGTGTTCTTGTGGTTAATGATCCCAAATTTAGCTACAGCCGAAAAGTTATTGATAAGCTCACTGAGCTTGCCCGCCAGAATGGAGCAAAAGGATTAGCCTGGCTGAAAGTTGCGGAAGGTGATTTCAGCGGTGGAATCTCAAAATTCTTCAACCAAGAACTGCGGCAAGAGATCATCAAAACCTTTCAATTAAACAATGATGCTATACTTTTCATTGTTGGCGATGAGGCACAAACTGTTTATAAATCGTTGGGGGCTTTACGGAAAACGATTGCGCAGCACGAAGATTTGGTTCACAATAATAAATATGAACCTTTGTGGATTGTGGAAATACCGCTATTTGAATGGTCTGATAAAGAGAACAGGTTCCTTGCGAAACATCACCCATTCACAGCTCCGACGAATGATAATCTTGTCAATACTTTCAAATCGGAACCTGGTCAGATGATATCGAGAGCTTATGATCTGGTTATAAATGGCTATGAAGTTGCCGGAGGTTCAATTCGAAATCATCAGATTGATGTTCAAAGAAAGATCTTTGACATCCTTGAAATAACAGAGGAACGAGCTGCAGAAAAATTTGGGTTTTTACTTGAAGCCCTTACTTATGGTGCACCGCCGCATGGGGGTATAGCGTATGGTTTTGACCGGTTGATCATGCTTTTGGCTGGGATTGACAATATCCGTGATGTCATTGCGTTTCCAAAGACGACGTCAGCGCTTTCATTAATGGACAGATCGCCAAGTATCATATCTGATGAACAATTGAAAGATTTAGGAATTAAAATTCGATAATTGTAATAACTCTTTCGCTGAAGATTAGTGCTTTCTGATCTTTTTAATAGCCTTTAAAATATCTCTTCGACTGATCTGACCGATAAGCTCCCCTTGTTCCAGTACAGGAAACCTCCGGAAATTATTTTTTAAGAATTTCTCGGCCACTTCGATAATACTCGCGTTAGCATCAACAGTTATAACAGGACTTGTCATAATTTCTGAAACCAGTTCACCCATCTCATTGTAATAGGACGATCCTAAAAAGGTCTGTAGACAATCCTTCTCGGAAACCATTCCTATAACTTGGTTATTATCATCAACCACAGGAGCCCCAGATATTTTATGTCTTAAAAGGGTTCGGATCGCCGAGAGCACATTAGTTTCAGGCGAAAATGTCACAAGGTTTTTGGCCATATAATCTTTTACTGACGATGGTGATTTCATTCAAAACCTCTATAATAAAATGATAAATGATTGCCTTTCACTAAAATTACTCTTTTTGTAAATAAAGTGCTCATTTTTTATTTTTTTTAAATACAGAAGAAAGTGTTTTTTCTGTACCCTGTATTGTCCGTACCAGATTATTACGTAATCTGAATATTGATAACAGACTGACCAGTGCAATAATAAAAACGGACTGATCAGAATAGTTCAAAAGTGCAGCTGCTACTGGGAACATAAAAAGCCCGGCAATTTCTCCCCAAACAATTTGATTAGTTACAACGCTTATGGCGACCATTAGACTCAATAAAACTATGGCAATGACCGGATCCACTGCGATCATCAGACCAATTACTGAAGCGACACCTTTTCCCCCCTTAAATTTCATTACTACCGGATAGATATGTCCTGCTACTGCCATGCTGCCGGCCAGGATTCCCGCCTCAAATACTCCAGGGTATAAACTATTAATCAACCATACCGAACATGCTGCTTTTAAGACATCTATGATAAACGTAACTATACCAAGTGGCCATCCCAAGACGAGAACAGCATTGGCTGTACCGGGGTTTTTTGAGCCTTTTTCACGGATGTCAATTCGATGAATCAATTTACCAAGTAAAAATGCCGATTGAATGTTGCCCATCAGGTAGCCTACAAGTATTGAGATAACGTATGTCATATAATCAGAGCCCCGTCAGCCATTTATATAGTTACACCCATATGGATATTAATCGAATTCATCAAAATTTTTATTACTCAAATAATAATTCCTCAATTTCTAGTAACTGACGAGCTTTCTCCTGCTCATTAAGATTCTCTGCGAATACATCGGGAATAGACGAAGGATCAGCTTTCAGAACTGAGGTGAGCAGCGAATGAAATTGATCTCGATCACCGGCTTTTGTACAGTAATATTGTGCTTTCAGAACGGCAGTTGAGAAATATTCCGGGAACGAATCCAGCGCCAAATTAAAGTATGTCTCGGAGTGAACAATTTCTACGCCAGGGATACGAACATATAGTACTCCCATTAATCTATACGGGCCACCATAATAATAATAAGGATTAAGTGACAGCATCCTGTGAATTACAGATTCTATGAGATCACGATGTTTCAGACGTTCCTTGATCGATTTTTCAAGCAGGTAATGACCGAAATTTGCAGCCCACCAATACAATGCCGGAATATGATCTTCTTCCAGGCTATCAATGGCTACAGTCATCCTGTTAATCCCATCACCGGGAGTAGTCTCAACTATCGAGTTAAATTTTGGTGAATTGAAAAGAACTGTCTGGGCGGCACTTGATCCAAGTAAATACAGGCTGTCTTTTTTGGCTGGATCGTTTTCAAAATAATGCCCATAATAATGATACGCCCGGCTTAACAGAACTGCAACTTCGGCATGATCAGGATCAAGTAAATGCGCTTTCGATAAATATTCAAGGGCTTTAAAGGCATTTTGTTTATCATCTCTCTGTTCCCAGTAATGATTTCCAAAATTTTGTAAGGAGTTGAAACTGGGTTGTGCAGGTACAGACAGTTGCGGTTGTTGACTCGAACAGCTAAGAGTTAAAAACATTACAATAGCTGCAGAGTATATAGAGGTAATGCTAAGAATTAGTTTATTGATGGGGAATTCTGTCCATGACTTTAAATTATCGGTGAGAAATTAATGATGATTATAAAGAATGAATAAGACTATTGAATTGAAAGGTATTGATTTGCAGCAACTGTTTGGGGTGGCTGATAGCAATTTGAAACTGATCGAAGATTCTTTTCCTGCTTCGCTCATTGTTCGCGGAAACGAGATTCAGATCGATGGTGACGAGGATCAAATTCGTGCGATACGAGAGCTGATCCATGAAATGATCCAAACCCTTTCAAGAAAAGGGAGTCTAACAACAAAGGACGTAAAGCAGTTGGTGGACGTAATTAAGATTGACAATGGATCGTTTAAAAATGTTCCTGAAAATGTGGTACACTATGGGTCAAAAGGTGCTATAATCGCCAGAACCGGAGGGCAGAAACAGTACATCGAATCATTGAGAAGTAATGATATTGCATTCAGTATCGGACCGGCAGGTACAGGAAAGACGTTTCTAGCAGTTGCTTTTGCAGTCGCGGCCCTCGATAATCATGAAATCGACCGAATAGTACTTTGCCGACCGGCAGTTGAGGCCGGTGAATCACTGGGCTTTCTACCAGGTGACCTCAAGGAGAAAGTCGATCCTTATCTGACACCTTTATATGATGCAATGGCCGAAATGATGCCGCCAGCGAAACTGAAGCCCCTGTTAACAAAAAATATTATCGAAGTGATTCCTCTGGCTTATATGCGTGGACGTACGCTGAATAATGCATTCATGATATTGGATGAGGCTCAAAATGCATCTGCCATGCAAATGAAAATGTTCCTGACTCGATTAGGAGTTAACTCGAGAGCAATAATTACAGGGGATATTACGCAAATTGATTTACCAAAGAATACAGAATCAGGTTTAGTCCATGTAATGAATATACTGAAAGGTATAGATGGGATAGGTTTTGTTACTTTAACCGAGGCTGATGTTGTCCGTCACCATCTGGTAAAAGAAATTATAAGAGCATATGATGGAAATTAAGTTATTTTCTGAATGTTGAGCTCAATTAATTAACGCACTGTACTATAATAGAATTAATATTTTCCGATATATCGAATCAGAAGGTTACCAAAACTTCATGAATCAAATCTCTTTTTTTGGTAAAATCAGCCATGTTTTTTGATGTTGGAAATGATATTAGACGCATATGAAATGCTGTCAGAAAGCGCTCCTTGAACATATGCTGTGTACGCTTACAATCTTATTTTATCCCTGCAATAAGATTTCAAGTAAAAACGATCTTAAGTCACTCCCTTTGAGAATAATAAAACTAATCATCGAAGGAAATTAATTATGTCGACGTTACGTGAAGTCGTTGTTGTTTCTGCAAAACGCACTCCCATAGGATCATTCCTTGGGGATCTTTCTTCTGTTCCGGCCACAAAACTGGGTTCTGTTGCCATTAAAGGTATCCTTAATGATAGTAAAATCAACGTAGACAGAGTCGATGAAGTCATCATGGGTAATGTACTGTCTGCTGGCTCCGGCCAGGCTCCGGCTCGGCAGGCTGCCCTGGGAGCCGGATTGCCCAATGGAGTAGAGTGTCTTACAATCAACAAAGTGTGTGGTTCTGGACTGAAAGCCATTATGCTGGCTATGCAGGCGATCCAGGTCGGTGATGCGGATGTCATCATTGCCGGAGGAATGGAAAATATGAGTTTGACGCCCTATTACTTACCGAAGGTGAGGACTGGTTACCGGATGGGACCGGGTGAGATAATCGATGGCATGATTCATGACGGTCTGTGGGATGTATATAATGATATCCATATGGGAAGCTGCGCTGAACTATGTGCGCGTGATCGAAATTTTTCTAGAGAAGCACAGGATGAATTTGCTGTTCGATCTTATGAACGGGCTATTGATGCAATGAAAAATGGACGATTTGATAATGAGATTGTGACTGTGGAAGTATCCCAACGCAAAGGAGAATCACTTCATATCCGGGAAGATGAAGAGCCGGGTCGGGCAAGGTTTGATAAAATTCCTAATTTAAAACCTGCATTCGAAAAAGATGGAACGGTTACCGCTGCAAATGCGTCTAAGATTAATGATGGTGCCGCGGTAGTTTTGGTTATGGCTAAAGAAGCAGCTAAATCATTGAAATTGAATCCGTTAGTTAGAATTATAACTCAAGGTTCAGCGGCACATGCACCGGAATGGTTTACTACTGCCCCGGAAAAAGCGATAAATAAAGTATTAGAAAAATCCAATCTAAAAGCTGAAAACATTGATTTATGGGAGATCAATGAAGCATTTGCACCGGTCACTATGGCAGCTATCAATAGTTTTAATCTGGATCCTAATAGAGTGAATGTTAATGGCGGCGCTATTGCCCTGGGACATCCGATTGGAGCTTCCGGTGCAAGAATATTCACGACGCTGGTACATGCACTGGAACAAAAGAACGCACATTATGGCTTGGCGACCTTGTGCATTGGAGGTGGTGAGGCTTCTGCGGTGATTGTTGAGAGGGTCTGATGGATTTTCACTATACTGAGGAACAGGAGTTGATCAAAAAAACGGCACGCGAATTTGCCGAGAAGCACCTGGCTCCCGGCGTTATCGAGCGGGATTATAAAAGCGAACCACCATATGAACAGGTAAAGATGATGGGGGACTTGGGATTCATGGGAATGATGGTTCCCGAAGAATGGAATGGTCCAGGTGTGAATATGGTTAGTTATATACTTGCCGTGACGGAAATATCACGAGTAGATGCTTCAGCAGGTGTTATCATGTCTGTAAATAATTCTCTTGTATGCCAGATATTTCTCGATTGGGCAAACGACAATCAAAAAGAAAAATATTTAACAAAGCTCGCAACCGGAGAAAACATCGGAGCTTTTAGCTTAAGTGAACCGCAATCGGGATCGGATGCCAGTAACATGCGTAGTTTTGCCCACAAAGATGGGTCAGACTATATACTAAACGGGACTAAAAACTGGGTAACGAACGGAATTAGTGCAGATACGATAATGGTATTTATTCCTACCAAAAAAGGAGTTGGTTATAAAGGGATATCAGTTTTTATTGTTGAAAAGGGAACCCCAGGTTTCTCAAGGGGTAAAGAAGAGGACAAACTAGGTATTCGTGGTTCGGAAACCTGCGAACTCTATTTTGATGACTGTCGAGTTCCTGCAGAAAACATGGTGGGGGATCTTGGGCAAGGATTTCGGATTGCCATGGCTTCTCTGGATAAAAGTGTTGAATATGCCAATGAACGTAAGCAATTCGGAAAACGAATTGCGGAGTTTGGAGCCATCCAATCTAAAATCGCTCGAATGGCCACCAGTATCGATGCTGCACGGTTCTTAATCTTAAACGCTGCTCGAAAAAAGGATGAATTGGTACCTTTTTCGCGTGAAGCAGCGATGGCAAAATTATTTGCATCCCAGGTTGCTGTTGATGCATCCCGCGACTGTGTGCAAATCCATGGTGGTTATGGTTACATGCAGGAATATGGTGTGGAACGATTAATGCGGGACGCAAAGATAACACAGATATATGAAGGTACCTCTGAGATTCAAGAACTCATCATAGCAAGATCAATTTTAGGAGAATAATTATTTTGAGAGACAAAACAATACAGGATATTAATTGGGACGAATTAACCTTTAGCTTGAATCCAACGCGATCCATGTTTATTGCCCATTGCGATCAAAACGGGGAATGGGATTCCGGTTCGATGCAACCCTTTGGTGATGTTTCAATGTCGCCAGCGGCGGGAGTTCTAAACTATGGGCAGGGAATCTTTGAAGGTTTGAAGGCGTATCGAACAGTTAAAGACCGAGTTATTCTTTTTCGTCCTGAAAGGAATGCCAAGCGGGCTGTTTCATCTGCCGAAAGGGTTTGTATACCGCCAGTTCCAGAGAAAAAATTTCTTGATGCTGTGGTGCAGGTGGTGCAAGATAATCTTGATTATGTACCCCCTCGTGAAAAAGGGAGTTTATATATTCGACCGGTGATTTGGGGAACTGGTCCAGTCTTGGGTGTAGCGCCGGCACCCTC
>JAZGBQ010000279.1:0-2161 GCA_036476435.1 Fidelibacterota bacterium | reverse complement strand
TTCAATCATACTAGGGGGAAACGCAACCGGCATTGCTGCCGATGCCAGCATTATTCTACGAAATAGCTCAAGAGCACCCGGATGTCCGCTACTTGCTATAGCACCCATATTCCAAATCACCAGTCTCTGAGCATCCAGATTGGTGGTTCCTATAAACAAGCGGCGCCCCTCAGAGTGTGCTTTAGCAATGTCCTGCAGCATTTCTTCATCTATAATCCTCTCGATCATCTCAGCCAGCGGGGCGTTATCCGCTGCGTAAGGGGTGCCGGTCATAATACTCCATAAAGATTCCTTTTTCATAATATTGTTCGTATTAATGGATGTGTAAAGCTGGCCGATTTTTTGGTCGTACTTACCTCCCAGGAAAGCAAACGGGGCAATAAGGCTGCCGGTGCTTATTCCGGTCACGAGTTTGAAAGTCGGGCGGGTACCCGCAGCGTCCCATCCGTTAAGTACTCCGCAAGCAAAAGCACCGAATGAACCACCGCCTGAAAATGCCATGATATCAATAGTATCATCACCGTCGTATTTAAATCCCGTGGCCATAGATTGCTGCATCGAAAGGACAAGATCCTCTTGAAACTCTTTACTATGCTCATCACCCCAATCTCTTACACCAGGCATACCCGCAATTTCTGCTTCATCGGCATAATTCTTAGGAAGTGCATTGCGAGACGGCTTGGAACATGATGCAGACAACAAAGCGATTAAAATTATTAACAATGAGCAGATTAGTGATTTATTCCTAGGCAATATCATATATCTACCCCTCCATGCAAATAGATTTTCAATACAAGGCTTTAAATTAATTGCTACATACATTTCATGATACATCTAAATAGTGTTAAAAATCAATAGCTTATCCAATAATAGCCTGTAAACAATGACGTCCCATTCACCGTAACATCACCATCGATAGCGAGCATCGAAAGATAAGGATAAAAGGCAAATTCCCAATTATCTTGAGTCGAAAAAGTTTCCTATTTTACTCGATTCGATGCGTTCGTATTCTTTTCGACACTAATGGTGTTTATAGCTTTAGGTACCGCCATTGCTACTAGCAAGATTTCATCTGACGGCAAGAACAATTTGGCCAAAAAGATAGAAAAATATATGAGAGTGATCTATTTAGTTGTTTTTGTAAGTATAATGGTGTTTACGTTGTTGTTATAACGTTTACTAGTAGGTATTTGTCCCCAAATAACACATTTGTATGAGTGGTATATACGCTGCGGGGTATTCGATTGTAAATATTGATCCGCAAAATCAGTGTTCTATAAGTGGTGGTAGAATGGCGCTTAATATCAACGGAAACGCCAGTGTCGGTACATCCAGTTGTAACCTTTCTTATGGATAGCAACTACGGACCTGTTTTTATTGGATTTAATTTACCTTAATATGGTCCAGGGCCTCCATCCAAATTCAATAACTACACAACTTTCGGTATTAATAACCTTTTTCTGAATTTGCCCTTTAAGTGTTTTGCCATCTTCTGACAGGATCAGCTTTAAATTATTCCATTGCTCGCACTGAGAAGGACACATGGCCATACATTCCTCCAAAGTGATAAGAAAAAATTGCTGTATCTGTCCAACCAGTAGATTTCCTTGAAGTCTCCCCCGTATCGCATTAACATTGGGTCTATAGCCTCTTATCTGATCTTCTTTTGATACTAGAACTGAATCGGCCCTGACGGTCTGTCCGTCCTGGGAAATCCTCCAGCTGCTTTTTCCGCTCTTTGTTCTCCAGATTCCGTCCAGACTCTTCTCTTTAGCCGGAATCGCTAAATCGGCAATGTGAAACTCGCCATTTGACTGCACGCCCCTTTCTAGAACCTCAATATTGGTAGAACCTGCTATGTCGCTCGGAGTTTGTACTATGACTTTTCTCGGTGACTCAGCTAGAATCTCGGCTTCCTTTCCCCCTATTTTGACAACTGTAGTATCAAAAGATCCGTCAAATGGTCCTTGTACCTGAACAGGCTCTCCGGGTTGACCGATGTAGGGTAATTTAAAATCCTGTGATGAAGGCGGTGTTGTATATTGCAATGGGTGCGGTGAATCCTGAATCTGTATATCTGTAGTTATTACTTTTTCACCCTTAGGGTCAGAAATTGTGATCTTGGTGGTCCCCCGGCCCAAATCCTTAGGGATAGAAACTG
>JAZGBQ010000278.1:0-7373 GCA_036476435.1 Fidelibacterota bacterium | reverse complement strand
AGGTAAATGATTATTTAAAGATAAGAGAGAAATATTTAATCTATGATTAGAGATTCAGATTTAATGATCGGGACAAATTTATACACAAGAATACCGTCAAAAGTCCTACCGCTGCCTTTGAATAAATATTCCAAAATATCGATTTTAGCAGTTTCCCCGACGTCTGAAGAAGCATGAATAAGTTCTCTATTATCAATTAAGATTCCTTCGTGCGCTACGGCAAGTCCCAGTTTAAAATAAGTCTTTTTGATAAATGCTATCCCACATACTGTTGGAAATCTAGATATGATATCAAGTGTAACCAATTGTCTCGGAATAAATTCGAAGGTTTCCTGTTTGCTCCAGTTAAGCGGAAGGAATTCTGAACCATCAGCTGTCCGATTTAATTCAAGATCTACAACCTCCAGCTGATTTTTATCTACAACTTCCTTAGTAATATTAACTGTGTATGGATTTGATTGAATTCTGTCCAGTGTGAAGTGCCATCGTTGATTATAATCAACCATAGGATTACCTTCGATATCGTGCCTGTAATGGATCTCTTCCATATTTGATTTGGCTTCATTCCACGACTTGCTTTGAACAAAAGACAAGGTGGTCAAAACATGCACAGTACAGTCGGAAACATCTAATCGGATTATTGGGTCCGGATCAGGTTCCTGTTCTTCTCCAAGCATGAACTCTCCGTAAGGCATTCCTATGCGCCAAAGAGCAAATGCTTTAATTCGACTCTCGAAGTCTGGATACCTTTCATTGAATAAAGACAGTACCTTGTTAAGTTCTTCCGATGTGATCAACCATGGTCTGGACAAAGAATTAAGCCAGTTGTCATTATAATCAGATTGCCCAACGAGACCAGAAAAGGTAAAAATGATCAAAATAGCCGCTTTGAAATACATCTTAATCATCTGTGATTTTCACATCTGTTTCATGCTTATTAACTTTCCACCTGGGACGCCATTCCAGCCGTGGATTTGGTGTTAAGATCCCCATAGATTCATACACCGCTGAATGTATCTTCTGACACCAATCATAATACTTCGGATCTTTCATATTGC
Organism: Fidelibacterota bacterium; assembly: GCA_036476435.1. Classification (GTDB taxonomy): domain Bacteria; phylum Fidelibacterota; class Marinisomatia; order Marinisomatales; family JAHJCW01; genus JAZGBQ01. The sequence goes on along the minus strand of JAZGBQ010000278.1, from coordinate 6,315 downwards.
GATCAGGATGTACAGCATTTGTTAGAAAAATCACGAAAACCCTATTATCAGGATCTATCCATAACGATGTGCCTGTAAAACCCACGTGACCGTAACTGTTGCTGCTGAGATATATACCGCCTGAGCACTGTCCGGATGGACTGTCCCAGCCTAAACATCGCGAATTTCCCGCAATAATGTTAGCAGGCGAGGTATACTTAGATATAATTGTCGGTGTAAAATAGTTCACGCCTCTATAATGCCCCTGACCCAACATCATCTGAGAAAATATAGCAAGATCAAAAGCTGTTGAAAATAGGCCGGCATGACCAGAAACACCACCAAAACTGCGTGCATTTTCGTCATGTACTATCCCTTTGATAAAGGCGCTGGAATCGGTATTCCATTCGGTAGGTATGATCCGTTTTTCAAGTGACGGTGAAGGATTGAACATTGTAAGATTCATTCCAAGTGGTTGGAATAAATCTTTCACTATAATATCATCGAGTTTTTTTTCAGATACCTGTTCAATAATTAATCCCAGCAGGATCATGCCGACATCGGAATAAACTGTTTTTTCGCCTGGAATATATTCGAGTTCAGTATGTATGACGCTATCTAAACGGGAACTGACCGTTCCATTAATAGAATAATAGTGCTGGAATGCCGGTAGACCGGAGCTGTGAGATAATAAATGGCGAAGTGTTACAGTTTTTCTTAGACCTGATAATGAACCAGGACCAATCCCAAATTTCGGCAGGTATTCTATGATGGGTCTATCCACATCCAACACACCATTTGCTTCTAAAAGCATGACGGCGGAGGTTGTGGCGATCGGTTTCGTTAATGACGCCAGATCAAAAATATCACCACGATTTACCATCTCTCTTTTATCATAGGTCTGATATCCAAATGCTTCATGAATGAATACTTTACCGTCCTTCGCTGCAAGTAATACGCCACCCGGAAATGCGGAATCCTGAACAGCTTCGGCAATCAATGACATGACTGGATCGATTTTTGCGCCTATCTCATGAGGTCTAATCCTTATTAATGCTGACAGCGGTCTCCTGGTCGCTGGTTTCTTAATTTTTCCAGGACTCATCAATTTTATACCATGGCCACGTTTTGCTATGCCATCAAGATTCACCGGTAACACACCCTGGATATCCGTAATACCTACTAACGCCTCATAAACAGATTTCTGAATTAGTTCAGAAGTATGATATCCTACCAGATAGGAAGGAACTTCTGGAAATTCATGAATTAAGTAGGGATTGCCAAAGCTCACTAAAATAACACGTTTGGATTTTTGTAAAATATCTCGGATAAAATTCGTCTGTGCTTGTGTTAAAAAGATACGTCCTTTCCAAGATTGTGGTACGGAAAAAACATTCAATAAAACCGTTTTATCCCGTGGGATATGTTCAACAATGGCATTCAAGACATAAGTGCTGTCAGATTCATCGATTGACATTGATACGGAATTTCGAAATTCCTTTTCAATCAAACCGGAAATAACCGATCGAGAATGATCAAATTCTCTTCCATAAATATTGAATATAACAAGAGCATCTTCGTCTGATCCTGATAGATCGAGCGGAAGAAGATTATGATCATTTTTTACCAAGGTAATTGCCTGGCTGCTAATGTTAGAAGCCAGATCAAGATATTTTGGAGCCCGTAACACCTTTCGCATTTTTTCTATGTTTACAAACCGGTTTAAATGCAGTCCCGACTTCTCTTTTAATTTCAACATCCGGAGCGCCGCCTCATTGATCCGATCTACCTTTATATGCCCATCGTATACTGCCCGTTCGATGGTGCTTACGGCAGTACTAAAATCATGGTTTTGTATGATAATATCACAACCAGCGTTTATGGCTTCAATAATGGCATAGGCATCGCTGTAATTATTCACAATACTGCCCATATCCATAGCATCAGTAATAACGGCTCCTTTAAATCCCAATTTATTTCTCAATATATCTTTTATCCAATATTCTGAAAAGGTGGCTGGTGTATAACCATTTGGCTGCACATTCGGGACCTGTATATGTGAAATCATTACCGCATCGACCCCGGCAGAGATAGCTGCCTTGAACGGTATTAACTCCGTTGACCACATACGTGATGAATCGCCGGAAATAGTAGCCATGGAAGAATGACTGTCTATCTTTGTGTCACCGTGACCTGGAAAATGCTTGGCTGTAGCCAGCATACCAGTTGAATGAAGACCCCTGATAAATTCGCCGACATAAATCCCTACTAATTCCGGATCATCACTAAAAGATCGAATATTTATGATAGGATTTTCAGAATTGCTGTTGATATCTGCTACCGGCGCCAGGTTGAGATGAATACCGACCGCACGGCTTTCACTACCTATAACTTGTCCTACCTCATAAGCGTTCTTTGGATCGCCAGTTGCAGTAATAGCCTGTGCAGGAGGAAATTGTGTGCCGCTACGAAACCGTTGATATAATCCACGTTCGATATCAGCATCCACCAATATTGGAATTTTTGATTGACGCTGGAATTCATTTATTGTGGCCAGTGACTGCCCTACTGTTCCGGACCACAAATGCAACCCACCAATTCCGTCTGTCTTTATCAGTTTCTCTATCTCTTGACGGCGCGTATGTGTCTCATTCATAAATTCCAGATGGATGGAATAAATGAGCATCTGTGAGATCTTTTCCCTCAATGACAGGGCATCAAGAGTCCGTTCCGACCAAGGCTTGGTTTCCATAATCTCACCAGGCGGTACACAGGCAGAAATAATTAAGATACACAGAATGATCACTGAGCAGCCACACTTGATAAGATGGTAATTCTGCTTCATCGCTTTTTAATATTCATAAATAACTTAAATCTCTTTTGTTGCAACCAGTAATGGTACATCTGGAATAACTAACTGACAACAGCAATTGGTCTAGGCTTAAATTATACCATCTCAATGGGAAATCGTTTTTACTTTTTTAAAAGAATTCTACGCAATTTCACAACATGATAAGATCATTATCCATTATACTATTTTGCACCGGCGAAACAAAGAGTGATCACCGGCCGTTTCATTCCACATTGAAATTTTTGGTCGCTAACGGAATAAATCCAGAATCGATCACAGTATTCTTTGCCGGGAGTAGACCAGAATTAGATATAAATGCACCGATCCTGTTTACTCCGAAACTAATTCAGATGACTAAATCAAATTTAGTCTCAGATTTTATTAATGCTGCTAATAGTAATGATTATATCCTGGTTATTTTTTGTCAGGATAATCCCGTTAATCTAACCCAGTCTGGTCTGGAACTATTTATTATGGCTGCAAAGCAAAATCCAAATGCAGGCATGATATACTCAGACTATAATATTTTCGACGGCACTGAAACCATTTCAGTCCATTTATTAAAACACCACGTGGGTCGTTTGAGAGATAACCAGGACTTTGGAAACATATATTTTTTCAAACGAAAAACAATTGAAAATTGTTATCGGTTGTCCGGCGTTTCCCTAAAAAATTTACCTTTCCATCTCAGACTATGTGCCTCTGAGGATCATGATATAATCCATATTGCTGGAAAACAAAATGGTATGCCCTATACGGTCTTCGCAAAACAGCAGAATGACAGTGTGTTTGATTACCTGCTTTCATCCAAGAATGACCAACTGGAAGCCGAAGAAATTCTATCATCTCACTTAAAACAAATCGGGGCATTTCTGATACCGAATCAGGGATATCATAATAGGCCAAAACAAAAAAAAGATGCAACCTTGAAGGCTTCAATAATAATTCCTGTAAACCATCGACCGGACTTTATAGGTATGGCAATCGAAAGTATTTTGAGACAAACTGTCACGGATATCGAAGCGATTATTGTTGTAAATGGAGGTTCGGAGGATCCAACCAGTAATGTCGTTCGAAAGTATCAAACCGGTGGTGATATGTATCAACGCGAAAAACCAGACGTCAGACTAATTGAAATAGACATTAACAACATAGGTTACTCCTTAAATCTGGGTATCGAGAAGTCAAGAGGAACCTACTATATCCAGCTGGATTCAGATGATCGTCTCAAAGTAAATGCGGTTGAAAAGATTCTCGAAATCTTCAGATCTGATTCGAAGATAGGCATGGTAATAGGATCATATGATCTCTGGGATCTGAGTGCTGATGGATCGTTGAAGAAACGCAAAGATTTACCAGTTGTTACTCACGATGAATGGACGGAAGAAAATGGAAGAAATAATCTATTGCGAATCAACGGCGCCGGAGCTCCCAGAGCAATACCCACACAGATAATAAAAGAAATGGGTTATTTCGGAATCAACACGTCCCCATTCTCAAATAATTATGGTGAAGATTACGATATGGTATTACGGATCAGTGAACTCTACAGAATTGGAAGAATTTATGAACCGATCTATGAAGTTGTGCGACATCCGGGAGGAACAGATCATTCCATAGATCAAGCCACTATCGATCGTAACAACGAAGCAAAAGATTGGATGCGAAAAATGGCAGTAAAGCGCCGTCAATTAATGAAACTATCTGAGTGAATTATTCAATGGATAAGAATTTAACCCTCATCGGTATTGATGGTGGTGCATCAAAGGTTTCCATATGGCAAATAATGTATCAAAATCAACTTCTCACACTTGGTAAACACCATTACAAGTCAGTTTATTCTGATCAGCCGTCCTTCAATAATAATTATAGACCTGTTCCTCTTGAAAATCAGATGATCAGCAATGAAAAAAATATTTTAGACCTGGTGCCTGAGGAAATAATTCAGGGAACTGCCATTCTTTCCGCTATAGTAGAGGGTATCGAAGAGATCTGGAAAAAGAACGATAAACTTCCCATTTTAATAGGTATTGGGATGCCCGGATTGAAAACACCTGATAGGCGCGGCATTTCAGTTATGAAAAATGGACCACGAATTCCTCATCTTATTGATCAATTAATGAAGAGAATTCAACAAATTGGAATTCCGATCATACAACCGATAACAGCTTTAGGCAGCGACGCCGATTATTGCGGAATTGGTGAAGAATATGCCGTAAATGGACTGATGAAGGGGGTCAATAACGCATATTATCTCGGAGGTGGAACTGGTGTTGCTGATGCTATAAAGCTTGGAGGAAGATTAATATCGTTTGATACGATCCAATCCTGGATGGTAAAAACCTGGCAGTTGAGTACAACACTTGGTATTTCGTTGGATACGTTATTATCCATAAGAGGAATTGCTGAACATTTCAACAAACTCACCAATGATAAAAGTAATGTAAGGGCGCTGCGCAGCCTTGATGCTGGACAAATACTAAACCTGGCAATCGAAGGCAACAAAGCTGCAAGTACGGTCATTGCTTTGGCAGGAAAATGGATAGCCCGTTTGTTGTATGAACGAATTACCACTTTAAACAAAGGCTGGCGAAGTTTACACTATTTTTGCATACCTGAAAACATCACGCTCTCGTCAGATCACACGTATTATGGATCTATTTTCGACAGGATCATAATTGGGCAGCGCACAGGGGAACTACTGAATTCCCATGGGGATAAAAATATCTTACGCTCTCAAATAAACAACACATTAATCCAGTTAATCAGTGAATCAACACATTTAGATCGCGAAAATAAAACACATTACTTAGAGCGTTTGAACACTGATCTTATCCGATTCTCCAGTCTTCGAGCTGCGCCGGCGCTGGGAGCTGGTATCCAGGCCTGGAAAAATTATATTGCGACGACGAACTAATCCAATATTCCTATGACTGATCTACTGAAAAAAAAATATGATTCCATCCGCGTGGGAATGATTCTTCCCGAAGATAATTACCGAAAAATAAAAGTTGAACTGATCAATACAGCAACAATTCTACCCCAGGTAGAATCCACAGGGGAACCCGGATCCAAACTGCTTTTTTCTACTGCCGGAAATGATGTGGTCCTGAAGGGTAAAAAAGTAAAAAAATTCACCATAATTCCACTAAAAAATAGGAATAACCCACAGGCAGCAGCATTTACAGTTCGATCTGTTCCGTCAGGTCGCGGATTCCACTGGGAAAAGACACTAGACATTCCCTTGACTGGTAAGCTAATACTTAAAAGTATGAACAGCTGCCTGATGTTGATCAATGAAATTCCAACTGAGCATTATATATTTGGTGTAATTGTCTCGGAAATGTCACCAGAATGCCCGGATGAATTTATCAAAGCCCAATCCATTGCCAGCAGATCATGGCTGCTGAGTAACTGGGGAGAAAAACACGGTTTCCTTGGGATTGATGTTTGCAATGACGATTGCTGTCAAAGGTATCAGGGAC
>JAZGBQ010000277.1:0-10585 GCA_036476435.1 Fidelibacterota bacterium | reverse complement strand
TATTTCAATTAGCCGGAGCCGATAGCACTACCTTTAATAATCTTGTTACTTTAACCAGAACAATTCCTACATTTAGACTGAATCTAGGAACCACAGTAAATAATATTCCTAAAGTCATAAGCAAGCTTCTTTCAGAATTATGAAAAAATCGGACGGCAAAGTATCAATCAGCGTAATTATACCAGTCTACAACAGTGCCCGTTTTATCCACGATACGATCAACAATATTTTGAAACAATCAATGACACCCTTTGAAATAATAGTCATTGATGACGGCTCAACTGACGGTTCGGGGGAATTGGTGAAGACCACATACCCAGATATTCAATACAGGTACCAGAATAATCAAGGGCCCGCAGCTGCACGAAATGCTGGTTTGAAAATCGCCCGCGGAAACGCAATTGCATTTCAGGATTCCGATGACCTTTGGCCAAAAAATAAATTAGAACTCCAGGCTGCCTATTTAAACCAGAATCCCGCTGTTGATATCATTCTTGGACAAACTCAAGTTTATGTTCAGAGATCAAATTCTTCCGGAGAAAAGATCTATGTTAAATTTAAAGATCCTTGGCCAGCGCTGATGTTTCACAGTGCTTTGATTCGCAAAGGGGTATTCGAAACCGCTGGATTTATCGATGAAACATTTCAATATGCAGAGGAAGTTGATTGGTTTCTGAGAGCCAAAGAAATTGGTGTAGATATTCGTTTTATAAAAGAGACGGTTTTATTTTATCATCGTCATCAGGATAATATGTCCAAACTAATTCGTTCAGATAAAAAGTATTTCATCACAGCCTTAAAAAAATCGCTCAGCCGAAGACGGGCGCGATCAAATTCAGGTGCTAGGGAAATGCCTTCGTGGCTCTCCGGTAAAAAGGATTGATGTACAATGCAAAGATTTCATCATAAGTGTTCCATAAGAAAATATTTAATAACTGTTAATTCGACTAACACAGGGTTTTTCCTAATGATTCAATGACTACTCCAATTGACAATCCACTGGTTAGTGTAATCATACCTGTACAAAACGGTGAGAAATTCCTCGTTCAGGCCATAGAAAGTGTACTGGTTCAGGATTATGAACCTTTTGAACTTTTGATCATTCTTGGTAATTCCGCTGATAGGACTGAGGAGATAGCCCGCGCCTATAATGAGGCCCGCTGCATTTTGCAAGAAGGTCAGGGAATTGCTGGAGCATGTAACACGGGAATCCACAAAGCCCAAGGCTCCCTGGTCGCATTTCTCTCCCATGACGACATCTGGAAACCAAAGAAACTTAGCACACAGGTTGGATATATGCTGGAGCATCCTAAACTGCAGTACACCACAGCCCGGGTAAAATTTTTTCAGGAACCTGGCTTCGATTTACCTTCGGGATTTCGCAGAGAACTTCTAGAAGGAGATCATGTCGGACATATATTGGAAACGCTGGTGGCGAAAAGGAATGTATTTAAAAAAGTGGGCTATTTTGACTCAAAAGTAAAATTCTCATTAGATGTAGACTGGTTTTCCCGTGTTAAAGATATGCATATCCCCACAGCGGTGATTCCAGAGATCCTTTTACTGAAACGGGTCCATGATAGCAACGTCTCCATTATCAGTAAAGATAATACCTATCTCCTCCGGTCTGTCATGCGTTCAATTCAACGGAAGAAGATTATGAAGAATCGTGATGAATAGAAATTTCCGCAATCACTTTTAAATATATAAATGATGATATCATCAAATCCGTTAGTTAGTGTTATCATTCCCGTTTATAATTCCGAATTGTACCTGGAAGAATGCATTCGAAGTGTGGTTGCACAAACGTACCAGCCCCTTGAAATCCTTATTATTAACGATGGTTCAACGGACGGCAGTGAGAGTGTTGCCAGGAAATTCGCACAACAAACGATCTACCTCAATCAATCCAACCAGGGAGCTGCAGCAGCCCGCAACCTGGGCATTAAAAAATCAAGCGGGGAATTCCTAGCTTTTCTGGACGCCGACGATCTGTGGGAACCGGATAAGATCCGGAAACAAATGGATCGCCTGGAACAGGAGCCGGACCTGGATATGGCTTTTGGGAATGTTTATCAATTCATCAGCCAGGATGTTCAATCAGTATCAAAAGCCAGACTTGATGAAGCGAACCAAATTCTTCCCGGTTTTGTTCCTGGAACAATCCTCATCAGGAAAAAAGCTTTCTTAAAGGTTGGTCTGTTCAGCACAACCTGGAAAATAGGCGAGTTCCTTGACTGGTATTTGAAAGCCATTGAAATCGGGCTCAATCCGGTCATGCTGCCTGATATAGTAATGCGCCGAAGGATTCATTCTTCCAACCTGGGAATAAGATTAAAAGATACCCGTAGCGACTATGTGAAGATTGTTAAAGCTACACTGGATCGCCGTCGAAATAAATCCTGACCAAAATCCCAGGTTCTCATAAAAATAACTAATTCGATCTTATTGAGTACGTACTAGTGGAAGAAAATTGAAGCAGCCCGTCCGGTAGCTATTAATTCTTACTATTAATCCAATAATAACCTTGCTTTAAAAAGTTATACTACCTAATAAGTTAGAATAAGGTATAGACAAAGAGGAGTTAGGATAATATATGAAATCGTTAATCTTGATAGCAGATTATCCATAAACTAGCTTTTAATCACTGGATAGGGGTAAATATTCTATTTAGTACTCCAGATGTATTGAATTAGCTTTGAACCGATGATTATGTCCACATCACTGATTTTCACAGTCAGATTAACCGAAGTATTTATCCTTTGCATCATATTCTCCGTGGTAATCGCACGTGATGCGCCTGAGGCGAAAAAGAATTTGTCAGCTATGCTTCGCCGACATCTGAAACGCTCAAACATCGCACTGATGCCGGCGATACCGGACGATATCAATACCTATCGTCCCCTGCATCCATCGGTAGTGGCGTGGGGCATTGACTCACTGGGCAGCCTTGACAACCCTCAGAGGCTCAAGAATCTAAGCCGCGACTACAATGCCCTTGGTATCAAGCTACAAGCATGCAACGTGTGGCTGCTCACTGCTTCCGCCCGCGTACTTTACCGTAAACCCGAGTACCAGAACGCTGTTTGTGTTGATATCGCCGGAGGACGCATTGTTCCACCTTGGCAAGATTACACTTTCAGGGGCGTTAAAAATTACTGGTGCTGCACAAATCACCCCCTATTTCAAAAACAACTGATTAAACGTGCCCAGGTCGGTATCGCCAGCGGAGCGAACATGTTACATCTGGACGATCACCTTGGCACAGCCGCGGCAGCCGGACAGGCGGGCGGCTGTTTCTGTGAATTCTGCATGACAGGATTCAACGACTGGCTTGAGAGTAATTTCTCCCGGGGTGAATTGTTAAAAAAGGGAATTTTCAGCATTCGAAACTTCAACTACCACGAGGTTGTCAGGGAAGCAAATTTTTCTACTCTTGCTGAATATAAAAAAGGCTTTTCGCAGAAGAAGATCCCACTGCAAAACGAGTTCATAACATTCCAGCAAGACGCAGTCGGTGAATTCATCAAATACCTCGGAAAAATCGCCGCCAGAATCGCCAAGCACCCGATACCTGTAGGGATAAATGCGGTTAATCTTTCCCCCTTCACTCTGGTTAATTCGCATTACGCTGACTACTTTGCCAACGAAGTTACGCATTACGACCAGGAAGACACCATCCCACCGATGGTCTACCTGCTTGGCACAGCACTCGATAAACCGGTGTTCTCTACCGGTCAAGGACATTGCTGGATCAAGGTTCAACGATACAACGACGTAACACGCGTGAGACAATGGATCGCGACTGCATATGCATTCGGTCATTACTTCCTGTATGCCTACAAACAATGGGGCTTTTCGAAGGAAACAGGTACCCAGTGGCACCGAACTCCTCTTTCGACCTACGAACCGTTATGTCGCTTCATAACAGAAAATGCCGATATGTTTGATGACTACGAACCGGTCGTGCAGGTGGGGGTGCTGTACAACAACAGTGCCTGCCGTAACGATCATTGGGAAGTACGGGAAGTCTGCCGCGCTTTACATTATGCGAATATCCCGTGCGGTTTGGCGGTGGCTGGTGACAAATGGCTACGACATCAGCTATCACAGAAGGAACTTGAACAGTTCGAACTTGTGGTCATCCCGAAGCATTCGAATCCGATGGGAAAGCAGACAGCTGTGTTGGAGCAGTGGAAAAAACATAACGAGGTAATGGCCTGGTCCAATACTGATGAGGTACGTTCATATCTCCGTCCGCTGGTATCGCTTAAAAACGGGGACAAAGTCTGGACACTCCCCCGCAGGATACCTGGTCAACCAGGAGCGCCAGTCGTGATTCATTTGCTCAATCGGGACTACAACGCTCAAAAAGATACTATGCGTGTGAAATCCAGTATCGAGCTATCTCTTAGTCGTACTCTCACCGATAATCGTCCCGTCAAGATAGTAACTTTGTTTACTCCCGATACGAAACCGAAAATACTGGATGTGAGGCACGGGCGTGATGATATTATAGTCACGATTCCCATACTAGACCTATGGGCGATCTTAAAAATAGAATGATCAGACTGATTGGCGTTGAAGTCTCCATCATCAATAAAGATAATACCTGTCTCCTCCATGCTGCCAGGCAGTTAATTAATCGTAAGGAGATCGTTGCGGTTCTTCCAGTAAAAACTAATTCGTAATATGAATGCAATCAGGCGTAATGTAAATTTCAGGTGGGTCTGATCGGTCCCAATCAATGCCCAGGGACAAGTCTAAATAGAGATATTAGAATAGTGCAATTCTATAATTTGATTTAAAATGAAATATTTTAGGCGCGCATGAAGATCAATAAAAAAATCTTTTCCAGATTCAAATCGATGAATACTCCAGAAGAATTAGAGTCGAATGAAAATGAATGGCAGTTACTCACCGGGAAGAATGTCTTAATAACCGGAGCTTGTTCCAATATCGGCTGGTGCATTGCCCAGGAAACTGCCCGTCATGGAGCTAATGTCTATTTCACTGATATCAATGAGACTAAAATCAATGATCTTGAAAGACAGCTGGGCGATGATTTTCAGGTGAAGTCCAGAGGTTTTGTATCCAATGTTTCCCAAACCGCTGACAATGACCGATTGGTAAGTCAATTATCAAAATCCAACGTTGATATTGATGTCCTAGTCAATAATGTTGGAATCACATCACTTAATCCAACTGTACACAGCATTAAAATGAAAGATTTTGAGAAAATTTTTCAAACCAATGTATTCGGACCGCTGTATCTGACCGGTTTGATTACTCAACTTATGGCACAAAACATTATTCAAGGTTCTATTATTTTTCTTACTTCCATTCATCAGTGGACTGAGAATCGGAACATTTTATATAGCTCATCAAAAGCCGCTGTTGGAATGATCGTAAAGGAATTAGCCAGTGAACTATTACAGGATAAAATCCGTGTCAATGCGATCGCGCCGGGCTGGGTGGAGGAGGACAATGCCGGTCGGGCAATTAAAGCCAGCGATCGAGTTATACATAAAACTTCGATAAATCCCAAATACATTGCCCGTGCAGCAGTCTATCTTGCCAGTGAGCATTATTCCCGGTTTACCACCGGCACTGTTTTAAAGATTGACGGTGGTTTAATACTTAATTCTGGTTAGGTAAAATAAACATCTTACTGGCTTTAGGGACTTCTTTACATATCTTGCTTCCCCCTTACCCATCGACACCTGCCTGGTTTTCTACAGCTCGCGGCAGGCGTTGGGGAAGATCTGCAACCACATAAGCCATCACCGCCAGAGCGGCGATACATTCGTTCAATTCGTTGGGATCAAGCTTGTCAACCGTATCGGCATCGGTGTGATGATACCAGAAATATTTATCCCGTACCACGGATAATCCCATACCAGGTACGCCCAATTTCATCAGTGGTGAGATATCCGCACCGCCACCGTCATCTGTGATCTTATCAGCATTAATAGAAACAAGCAGACTGCCCACCTCTGCAATTATTTTTAACGCTTCCGGCGATCCCTTAAAACCAAACCCGGTCGGTTTAAAAACACCTTCATCAGATTCAATTGCGAGGATATGGTCATCCAGTTCATCGAGGTGCTGATCACGATATCCTTTGCCACCTCTTAAGCCATTTTCTTCGTTGGTCCAAAGGACAACACGAATGGTCCTCCGCGGGCGCAATCCAAGATTCTTCAGCAGCCTTACCGCTTCCCAGACCGCCACGCAGCCGCCAGCATCATCCATGGCTCCCTGGCCAACATCCCAGGAATCAATATGACCACCCAGAACGATAATTTCTTCCGGTTTTTCGTAACCCCTGAATTCAGCCACGACATTTCGCGAAGGCACGTCATTTTCAGTACGAGCTTCCATATACAGGCTAAGCGAAATTCTTTCACCGCGATCCTGGATCCTGCGCAGCATCATGGCATCTTCACTTGAGATAGCGGCATGCGGAATTTCACGTACTTCAGGATCATATTTCATAGCTCCGGTATGAGGTGTTTTTAGTGAGAAGGAACCAACGGAACGGATCAAGCTAGCGACGGCACCTGCCTTTGCGGCAGCGACAGCACCGTTTCTTCGATATTTGACAGTTTTTCCATAACTCTCAAAAGCCTGGTTATATACAACAATTTTTCCCTGAGCCTCATCCGTTCTTGCTTCCAGTTCCAAAGAATCATTAACGACCAGTACCTCCGCGTTGATCCCTTCCGAACCGGTACCAATACTCCCTCCCAGGCCCAATATTGCTATAGAATCTTCGAAAGGACTGGTCAGCTTCAATGATTCTGCACCTCGGACCCAACGCGGGACCATTACAGTCTCACCATGCACATTTTCAAGACCGTCCTTTTTCATCCTGCCCAGGATCCAATCAATGGCATTCTCCAAATTTTCGCTTCCACTGATACGGTGGCCAAACGTGTCACAGATCAGTGCCAGACGGTCATACGCAAGGCTGTCCGCCAGGGCAGCAGCAATACTCCTATCGGCGACGGTGCGGTAATCTGCAGATATAAGATCATGATCGGCCGATTCCGCTGCCATGTCTGTCTGTGGTGCGGCGATTAGAGCACTGCGTAATAATAAAAAAATCAGAGTGACAATAGAAAATGAGCGTGACACGTAATTAATCCTTACCATAACTACTCCCCTTTAAGCATGTAAAACACTAACACCACCAGCCAAATCTTCTGGATGCGGACGATAATCTTAAGGGCGGAAAATGTATAAATAAAGTTATGTTTCAATAATCTTATTTTTCCGGGTTGACAGTTCGTCAACAGAACTGTAATCGATCAGGGTGTCACCCCCAATTCTGATCGGTTAAGGCCTGACCAATACTCGGATCAGATATCGATGTAATTAAGAATTAATGATGGAACGGTATGGATAAAACGCAAAAGGGACAGGTCTTTAAATCCGCCTATTTCGATCGATATGCCTTCAGGCAAAATAAAGATGATTATGAAGCATTTCATCCAACTGATTGTAATTGAACGGTTTGGCAATGAAATCCGTAAAACCGTAGTTTATGAATGCTTCCTTATTTTCCCTACCGTAGTAGGCCGTTACCGATATGATGGGAATATTCTTGTACTTGCTCATCTGTCTTAGCTTATACATGAGTTGTATACCGCTCATCCCATGCCCGAGATTAATGTCCAGTAAAGCACAGTTGATATTTAGTCCCTTTAACTGTTTAAGTGCCCTTTGGGCGTTGTTCGCTGATACAACATTGATATCGCGCTTCTTCAACAGGTATGTGAGATATTCTAGGTGCGCAGTATTATCTTCGACAACAAGTACAGTGAAATTTTCTCCTGATGGTATTGTCATTTTTTTCCCCCAATGACCATGAAAAAATTATGTAAAAATATAGTTAACATTCGCAATCTCACCTTAAAATCGGTGTACTTACTAAGTATAATCACGGTCCTATGAAAAAACAAGTTTTTTCAATTGCCTAAAAGCCTTATCCTTTTGTTCAATAAATTCGATCATATTACCAGGATGAACCTTAAGTCAAATTCAAGAAAAACATCTTAGAAAAATAATTGTTCAATCCAATGAAGAAATTATTTCCCAGGCGGTTCATACGTCGGTTTGAGCAACAGTACCTTATCAAGGACCGGAATCTAACCGGAATCATCGATTTTGAGACTCCGCTGAAGAAGGTAGCCGGCGGTCTTCAATTCACGGAAGGGCCGGTCTGGGAGCCCCAACAAGAACTTCTGTTTTTCAGTGATATACCTGGTGATACGATCTACTCAATCAGCGGTACTGACCAGACCTGTCGACCCTATCGTTCTCCAAGCAACCATTCCAATGGACTTACCTTGGATAAAAAATCGCGACTGATAGTCTGTGAACACGGCACTCGCCAAGTGACACGAACAGAAAAGAACGGTGTGATCACGGTCCTGTGCAGCCACTACCGGGGAAAACGTTTGAACAGTCCCAACGACGTCATCGTTAAAAGTGACGGGTCTATCTATTTCACTGACCCGTCTTACGGAATCACAAACGATATGCAGGAACAGCCGGTCCAGGGTGTGTATCGCTATGTTCCCGATGAAGATTCCCTGACCCTCATCATCGCTGACATAAAAACACCGAACGGCCTTGCTTTCACACCCGATGAATCGTTGCTCTATGTTGATTCTTCCCATCCGCAGGAACAGGTGCTTTTCGTTTTTGAGGTACTCCCCAGCGGTCTGGTTGGTAAAAAAGAACGATTTTTTGATTTCAATACCGGTGCAAAGGGATCCCCGGATGGTATGAAGATTGACAGTTCCGGGAACATTTACTGCACCGGCCCCGGTGGACTGTGGATATTCAATCAGGGGGGTGCACATCTCGGGACCATCAAATTACCGGAGATTCCATCAAATTGTGCCTGGGGAGATACCGATCGGAGAACCCTTTTTATTACCGCCATGAGTTCCGTTTATTCTCTTAGAACAAAGATCGAGGGTTTAGCTGCAGGTGGAAATAAAAATTACCGTGGCATTCAACGAAAAGGTCAAAAATAAAAACCCCAATCAGCGTTAAATTTACTATTGGACCTATAATGTTAAATAAATCATCCATTTGATGAAACGGGATTACCGGAAGAATATCCAAGCGTGGAAAACATACCTGAAGTATTATCAGGGACATTTTCCTCGACTACTGGCAAGTATATTAATGTCTGCAATACAGGCCGCTCCCATCGTTGCAGTAATCTACTTGATCCGACTGGCATTTGACCAAGCAATTAATCAGAACAATTTCTCATTACTAATAAAATATGGATTAATTATTTTTCTGCTCAGTCTCTTTACAGCGGCGGTAACCCTACTGTCCCGATATATAACCATTAAATCTTCACAGACAGCAATTCGCCGTTTCAGAACTGACCTACTCACGCTCTGTTTCTCCTATTCCCGATCATTTTACAGTCAGACAGATATCAGCAAACTGCACAGTTCCATTGTACAGAATACCCATCGGCTTGATTCGCTGAGCTTTGCTGTGATCTCATTGATGCTGCCCTCTTTTATTACCAGCCTGGGAATTCTCGTTATTCTCGGGATTTACAACTGGATCCTATTCTTAATCCTTTTAGGATTCATACCATTGATCATCGTGTTAAGTCGACCAACAGGCAGACAAATTCGATCAAATGCACAACGCCACATCCGCTCCTTCGATACCTTCAGCAAAGGTGTCCTTTTTATGCTGCAAATGATGGATCTTACTCGAATTCAAGCCGCAGAGGAATATGAAATAGAACGGCAGGGTAAGAATCTTGAAGAAATAGAACGCACGAGCGGCCGCAATATCTGGCTACGGACGATTTACAGCACTGTACAAAATACTCTCGGACTCATGGCGGGAATCGTAATAATGGTAGTCGGTGGAGCTTTCGTCATTAACGGAAGTCTATCCGTTGGGGAACTCATCTCCTTTTTCTTTGGTGTGTCCGTACTGCGACGCTATCAATCCTCAGCATCGTCAGCTCTGCCGGTGGTCATTGCCGGAAATCAAGCGCTTAATACATTGATGGAAATAACGGAAATAAAAGACCATCGCCCCTACAGTGGACAGAAAAAAATTTCGTTTCATGGCAAGGTATCATTTGAGAATGTATCTTTTCAATATACAGATGATCTGATCTTGAAGGATATCTCATTTGAAATGAGTCCAAGCGATAGCATCGCATTGGTCGGTCCAAATGGCAGCGGAAAAAGCACTGTCCTAAATCTGTTGCTTGGTTTTTACCGACCACAAGCTGGACTAGTAAAGATCGACGACCGAAAGTTGGATGAATTGGATATCATCCACCTAAGAAAACAAATTGGAGTGGTTACTCAGAATCCTATTCAGTTTTCGGGTACTATCAGAGAAAACATAACCTATGGGTATTCAAAAATCGATAGGGAATTGTTGAAACAAGCTGTTGAACTTGCACTGGTTTCAGAATTCACAAAGGATTTTAGTCACGGCCTTGACACTTTTATTGGTGAGGGCGGGACCCTCTTATCTGGTGGGCAACGACAGAAAATTGCCATTGCTAGAGCCATTT
>JAZGBQ010000276.1:0-2399 GCA_036476435.1 Fidelibacterota bacterium | reverse complement strand
CTGGCATTCCGGTGTGAATAACAATTCATTTTCAATAGTATTCCCAACAATTTGATCGTCAGGATTTTGTTGAATGATCTGCGTTGGATTTGAGATCTGTTTATTCAAAATTTGAAAGTTTATCGTTTCAATACTAATTCCTGCACTATGGTCGTAAAGAATTTGATTGATAAAATGTGATTTTCCTGAACCACTTTCGCCAAGTATCAAATGCAGACCGGGAGGGAACGATATATCCAATGGCGTATCTGAGAATTTACTAAAATGAATGGAAAATCTTAATCCATCAGTCACGGATGATTCCTCGTACAACCCTGGTCGCCGAGCCCAGGTTATCATGAATCACTTTTGTTGCCGCGAGACTAGAGGATAAAAAGAAATTTTTATCAAATAATAATTTTTTGAGGATCTCATAAGTATCCGTTGAATTTTGAACTGAAAATCCTCCACCTGCCAGCACTAATTCCTCAGCTTCGTGAGATTTGGAATACCGCGGTCCAAACATTACTGGCAAGCGGGCAATCGCCGGCTCCATTACATTATGCACGCCTGATGAAAATCCTCCGCCAATGAAGGCAACTTGACCATGCCAGTATAATCTGGGCAAAATTCCAATAACGCTGACAATATGTACCCTGGCGTTCGTGAATCTTAGCTTCTTATTATTTGATAATATTGCTGACTCAAATCCTTCCGATTTAAATAGGTTCAAGGATGAACTCACATATTTTTCTGAAGGTTCATGGGGTACCCACAATAATGATGCTTCTTCATCCTCCTTCAATAATTTGATGATCGGTTCAAATATAACTCTTTCATCTTCAGGCCATACGCTTCCTACCACCATTCTCTTTTCCCGCATCAAGACAGAAATGGTTCTATCCTTTGTAAAACCGTCAGCTCGACTTTTGACCTGATCATAGCGTGGATTGCCCAGTACTCTGATTAAAGGGGTTTTTTCAGGTGTTACAATCTTTTTTAACTGTTTGTAATCCGTGTTTGTGACGGTGTAAATAGTAGAAAATTCATCGTATACACTTCGATAGAAACTTCGGATTATAGGCACTAATTTTTTTGTGTTATGATCAAATCTCGCTGCAAATATGTTTGTATGGATATTCAACTTCCCGGAAGCCCAAATAAGGTTTGGCCAAGTATCATAAGATGCGAAAATTATTTTTTTGGGGTCAATCGCTTTTAAGGTCTTCTTCACAGACCAATAGAAATCAAAAGGTAGATAAAATGCAAAATCAATATTTTCATCCCTTACATTTTTGAATCCGGAAGGTGAGAAAAAACTCACCACCACAAGCGATGCTGGTTCGATCTCCTTTAAACCTTTAATAACCGGTCGAACTTGTTCATACTCTCCATGAGAAGCGGTGTGGAACCAGTAAGTTGAACGGTTCCGGTCAATTCCTTTAATAAATTGGTTCAGTTCCTTCTTTGACTGAAATCTTCCTTTTACACCATCACGGATTTTTTTATTGAACAGAGTACCGATTAACCCGGCAGTAAATAAAATTGGATAAAATAGAAAGTTATATATCATAAACCAGAAAATTTTCATACTAATCCTGCGCCTTTAATTGAATCAAAGACTGTCTTCGCCGGTATCTGATCCATGCATACTTGATTTTCCCGGTAACAGGCTCGACTACCATTCTGTGAACACGGC
This sequence comes from Fidelibacterota bacterium, assembly GCA_036476435.1. Classification (GTDB taxonomy): domain Bacteria; phylum Fidelibacterota; class Marinisomatia; order Marinisomatales; family JAHJCW01; genus JAZGBQ01. The sequence goes on along the minus strand of JAZGBQ010000276.1, from coordinate 721 downwards.
CGACACCAGATTGCATTATTTTCAACTTGAACGGAACGATCCAGGTGGGTACCAGCTCCAGTTTGGATTGATGTCGGACCAATAATCATTATTGCCGGGGTTCCTACGGCTTCTGCGGCATGCACAAGGCCGGTATCACTGCCCACAACAAATTGAGCACATTGTAAAATGGCTACTGATTCACGTAATTCTGTTTTCCCATGCAAATCAACCACGTAATGAAGAATATCATTATTTCCGATCTCATTGCAGATTGTATCATTTCTTCCACCGATCAGGATAAAATCCATGTCGGACTTTATTTTTAATTGACTTATGAGATCAATATATCCCTGTACAGTCCATTGTTTCAAAGGCCATGCTGCACCGGGTATTATAACACCGAATGAATCACTTCTGATACCCAACGAATCCAACCGGTGTTTCGCACTTTCTTTTTCTATTCTTGATATATGCAAACTAGTATCTGGTAAAGATGACCAATCTTTGACGAAATCCCCGATGGGCTGGTGTAACAGCAACCGGTATGAAAAATTTGCCTCGAATTTATTAACGTGAAAATAAAATAATCTCAACCGGTTAATCCGCGGTTTTTTCAATTTTCGAATTTCAACTCGCCTCATTCTTTGACAAATAAGTTTTGATCTCAGGGAGTTATGTAAATCGATTACCATATCAAATCCCTGGCGATTGAGATAATTTCCCGTTTTAATGATTTCTA
>JAZGBQ010000275.1:0-2058 GCA_036476435.1 Fidelibacterota bacterium | reverse complement strand
ACTCAAAGCGTCATTGGACGCTATAGCACCTACACTATTATTATTATTCAATAATATTCTGGAAACAGGACACGTGCCGGACTGTTGGAATATTGGCATTATTAAACCAATTTATAAGGGCAAAGGTGAAATGATAAACCCATCAAATTACAGAGGAATTACCCTGCTTAGCTGTCTAGGGAAACTGTTTACAAGTCTTTTAAACGACCGTTTGAACGAGTACCTGGACGTTTTTGGTATACTTTCCTTTAACCAAGCCGCTTTCAGGAAAAATCACAGCATTACCGACCATATTTTCACCATGAAATGCCTCATAGACCAGTTTTTCAATCACAGAAAAAAATTATACTGCGTTTTCATCGATTTTGAAAAGGCTTTCGATACAATCTGGCGGAAGGCCCTTTGGCATAAGCTAATCCAGCAAGGTGTCTCAGGAAAAATACTACAGGTGATTCATAACATCTATCAGAACGCAAAATCAACGATCGAATTAAACGGGGAGAACTCTGACTATTTCCAGAGCTTTCAAGGCATTAGACAGGGTGAAAACTTGAGTCCCATTTTATTCTCGATGTTTGTTAATGATCTAGAACAATATTTAGAGGAAAATCAGTGTGATAGTTTGAAGTTTTGTCGCAACGATAATACTCACTGGTTTAAATTATTTCTGTTACTTTACGCAGATGATACCGTCCTCCTTGCTGAAACCCCAGAAGCACTACAGCTTATGTTAAATAATGTAAACGAATATTGTAAACGCTGGAAGCTAAAGATAAATGTTGAAAAAACGAAGGCCATCATTTTTCAAAAGAGGAAAAATCTGCATCCGCCGAAATTCTATTTAGATGGCGGAGAAATTGAATTAGTTGATAGCTTCCGATATTTGGGAGTTATTCTTAATTACAACGGTAGCTTCAGCTTATGCAGAAAAACTCTGGTATCACATGCGTCCAAAGCTATGTTTTTCGTGCTGAAAAAAGTTCGACAGTATTCCATGGATGTAGACTTAGCCATCCAGCTTTTTGATAGCATGGTAACGCCTATACTAACAACCTTCAATTGTGAAGTCTGGGGCTACGAAAACCTTGACATTTTGGAAAGAGTCCAATTGAAATTCTACAAATATCTTTTAAAGTTGAAAAAAGGGACCCCAAATATATTTATTTACGGAGAACTAGGTCGTTGCCCACTTGAAACCACAGTGAAATGTAGAATGGTCAAATATTGGGCTAAATTATTGAATAGCCCCAAACTTTCTTCACGTATGTATACCATCATTTTTGCTTCCCACCAAAATGGAAAAACCAGTAAGTGGATTGAATGTATACAAAGAATATTGGAACACAACGGACTTGGAGATTTTTGGTTAGGTCAACGGTGCCCAAACCCAGAGTACTTATCGCTGAGTCTTTCCACTCGGCTTCGGGACCAATATATTCAAAGATGGGCAACTTCTGTGAGTGAATCGAGACTCGGTATTTTTTATAGATCATTCAAGACAGAATTTGGTTTTGAAGATTATCTTCGAGTTCTGCCGGACGATTTGAGAATCCCCTTATGTCGATTCCGCTGCTCAAATCATCCGCTGCCGATTGAAATGGGAAGGTACGATGGCTCCCCGAGAGAAGACAGGCTATGTACCAAGTGCGATATGCATTGCATTGGAGACGATTTCCACTTTATTCTGCAATGTCCTTTCTTCGACACATTGAGGTCAAAATATATTAAACCTTATTACAAACGCAATCCAAGCATGCTCAAGTATGGACAACTTTTCAATTCGTCCGGCAGAACCCGAAAAAACCTTGCACTTTTTATCCGCAATGGGCTCAAAGCCTATTGAGTTCTGCTGCGGTCGTGTCACCTTCAATTTGCGTCCATCTTGTACTGAACTATTGTGTAACATTTATTGTCTTTTTTATATATTTTTTTATTTGCTCTTCGCAATTTGTAAAGACTTTGTGAGCAATAAAATAACTTACTTACTTACTTACTTACTTGTTGCAAATAGCGGAGATAATCACCATTTGGTGATAAATCCAACAATAGTCAATTAAT
>JAZGBQ010000274.1:0-4225 GCA_036476435.1 Fidelibacterota bacterium | reverse complement strand
CTGTATAACTTGTCATAAAAGTATGCTCAACCCAGATTTTGAAAATGATGAACAACCTTTTAAGACCCATCCGAAATTGAATTTATTTTTATCCAGCCAATCGCCACATCCAGTCGAAAAGTTTGGTTGTACAAGTTGTCACGCCGGCCGCGGAAGAGGCACTGATTTTATTTCTGCAGTTCACATGCCTTCATCGGTTGAACAAGAAAAAGAGTGGGAAGAAAAATACCAGTGGCATCAGCTTCATCACTGGGAAACACCAATGATCCCCATTCAATATATCGAGGCAAGTTGTTTCAAATGTCATTCCGGGGAAACGTTTATTGAAAATGCTGACAAGCTTAATCTAGGAATGAATCTGGTGGAACGAGCCGGCTGTTATGGCTGTCATAAAATTGAAAAATATAAGGAAAAACGACGTATCGGTCCGGAATTAAATAAAATTGCTTCTAAAATAAATGAGGATTGGGCGTTCCAGTGGATAGAAAATCCGAAATCCTTTCGGCATAATACATGGATGCCGCGGTTTTTTGGACAATCGAATAATAGCGATCCGGATTCTCGCATGAGATCGGACCAGGAACTCAAAGCGATCGTTCACTACCTGTTCAAAAATAGTTCTGAATTTCATTTGGATCCGATTCCTGTGACTGGAAATGTCCAACAGGGAAAGAAACTGGTTGCCTCACTGGGGTGCCTCGGTTGTCACCGTATCGAACCGGAACCATTTGAAGAAGAAACAACGTTACAAACCCTGCGCCGTGATCATGGTCCAAACCTGATCGGTATGGGATCGAAAACGACCCTGGAATGGATCTACAACTGGCTCAAACAACCTGAGCGGTACTTCCCAACTACCATGATGCCTAATATGCGTCTTACGGATTCAGAAGCTGCAGATATTTCCGCTTATCTGATCACTCTGACACAAGACCAGTTTGCGGGGAAAAATGTTCCTTCAGTCAACGAAAAGAGTGTAGATGAAATCACACTTGGATTCCTGCGAAAGATGTCCTCAGAATCAGATGCGCGGAGGATGCTTGCTGACATGAATCTGGAACAAAAGCTGGATTATAACGGAAAAAAATTGATCAGGCTCTATGGATGTTTCGGTTGTCATAATATTCCCGGTTTTGAAAATGATAGACCAATCGGTACAGAATTGACTTATGAAGGCAGTAAATTGGTTGAAAGATTGGATTTTGGATTTGTTGATATCCCCCATACTAAACACGCCTGGTTCACCCAAAAATTAAAAGAACCTCGCATATTTGATCATGGCAGGATAAAACTACCTGATGAAAAATTGCGCATGCCAAACTTTGAGTTTAAAGACATAGAGGTGGAAGCCTTAGTCACAGCAATGATGGGTTTTGTGAAAGAAGAAGCAATGCACACTAAAATCTCACCTCGAACAGCACGAAATGTGTTCGTGGAAGAGGGACAATGGATTATCCGAGAATATAATTGCCAGGGGTGCCATTTGATTGAGGGTGATGGCGAAGCAATAAAACCAACAATCAGGGAATATCTGGTAAATTATGAAAATATGAGCGAAAGTGAAGCCGATGTGGTAACAACCAGTTATAATCCCCCTAATCTTGTTGGCGAAGGGAAAAAAGTACAACCCCAGTGGCTTTATCATTTTATTAGTAATCCAGAAATAATCCGTCCCTGGTTAAAAACTCGGATGCCGAAGTTTGCTCTGGACAATTATCAACTCAACACGCTGGTAAAATATTTCAGTTATCTCGATCACCAAGATTTTCCCTTTGATTATACATTTACACCAGATAAAAACAGTGCAATTGTCAAAGCGGGTGAACTGCTTTTTTCAGATGATTATTTTGCATGTGGAATCTGCCATCTTGTAGGCGATAAATTACCTGGCGGTTCGGTGGAGAGTTGGGCACCCAATTTTGCATTGTCAAGGGATCGATTAAAACCTGATTGGATTATAGATTGGATTGTTAATCCTCAAGATCTTTTACCAGGTACTAAAATGCCAACATTTTTTGATCCTGAATATTTTGATTTGTCAGGTCCCGACGATATTTTAGATGGCGATGAGTTCAAACAAATTAATGCTCTTAGAGATTATATTCTTACAATTGAATAAATTAAACCAGAAATGAATAAATATGGGAGAAAAAGGATGAGAAACAGCATCTGGATTTTTATGTCGGTTTTATTATTAAGTGGAATTGTTTTAGCAGAAGGATCCATATGTGGAACGGTCAAATTTGAAGGTCAAGCACCAACGATGAAATCTATTAAAATGGAAGCGGACCCGATCTGTTCTACTAAGCACGACACGCCCTTAACATTCGAATATCTTGTGGTTGGCGAGGGAAATACAATGGCAAATATTTTTGTTCGTGTTCTTAACCCACCCAAGGGTGACTATGCAACACCGGAGACCATTGCCGTAATAGATCAAAAAGGTTGTAGATACAGTCCTCATGTCCAAGGGGTGATGGTAAACCAGCAGATCGAGATTCACAATCCTGATGGAACTTTGCATAACGTCCATGCATTGCCAAAAGTGAACAAGGAATTCAACCAGGCTATGCCGAAATTCAGGAAAAAGATCGTGAAAAAATTCGACAAGGAAGAGTTCATGATCACATTTAAATGTGATGTACACCCATGGATGAATTGCTATGTTGGTGTGAGTTCTCATCCATTTTTTGCTGTAACTAAAGAAGATGGGAAATTCGAGATAGCCGGTCTGCCCCCAGGAACTTATGAGATTGAAGCCTGGCATGAAAAATTGGGAACGCAAACAGTTTCTGTAACTGTCGAAGATGATACTTCAGTCAATGCTGATTTTTCTTTTTCTTTATAGAGATAACCGGAAATAATCAATGTTCTTACGCAGGAGTGCTGATAAATATTTCGGACAATGAAAAAGTAATATATTCACCGTGTAATTTACCATCAGCAGGTGACTGTTTATTATTTGATCAGAAATCGCTCAATCAACCAGCCGGTAGCAAAGAAAAATAGACCTGAAATCAGGGATTTAGTATTAATCAGTTTCGGGAAATCGGCAATGAACCCGATTCCAACGATCGTTAAGCCCACGGCCTGAAGTATTTTTCCAAAAGTGGACATTTCATTCCGATTTTCTGGTGTAGCAATATGGACATTCAGTTCCTAGCTGAACTGAAAAACCGCACTCTGGGCAGGTCCATTCTTCTAAACCATCCTGATCTTTATTTTCGGTGTTTTCACTCCATTGCCGGACAAATACAGCGATAATCAATACAGTAATACCAGCTAGAATAATCAGCGGAATAAGGAATTTTCCCATCAGGCTTGGCTGTCGTTATGATCATCATATGTTTCAGCTATCCTGACCATAATTCCCATATTTTCCCGAAAACATGAATTTTGGCTTTTTATCATAATCAGGAAATGGAAAATAACTAGGAAAAATAACAATCCATGCAGCCAGGACGGAAGAATTTTTGTATCTACGGCACCACCGATAATAAAAACTATCATGACCAGTAAGATGTTTAGCATAGTTGGTGGATACAGCTTCCGTTTGATGAGTTTGGATTGATGGTGAAGTGTTGAATCGGCCAATCCCTCGCTTATATATGCTTTGATATTATAGCCAGAACCGACAAAAAAGAAAATAACCAGTGTTTCGGTAAACATATAAACTATTGTTGTCAGGAGGGCTAAAGATGGGTGGTTAAAACCGAAAACGGGAAAATGGAAATAACCCTGGATTCCGGTCATTACTAAAAGGATAAATGAAAAACCGGAAAATAGGTAGCAAAAAATCATGTAAAGCCACATAGTGTGTTACCTGATATTGGTTAGTTGAAATACCTTGAAAAGATGTTATCCTTCAAGATATGGTAATATCGTAAATCTCTTCAAATTCGTCGGTCGGTATCATCCTGAATGCATCCCAGGTCAATACTTTACAAGCTTTATAGCAGGCTTGACAACCGATACATTCGTCGAATCGAACTTGTACAGGTGAAATTGTACTGTTATATTTTCTGTTGTTTACCGTTTCGATACAATCGACGGGGCAAAAGGGAATACAAACCAGGCATCCAGTGCAGTTATCTTCGTCAACCACTGCCATAAGCTTGGGTCTTTTCTTTTTCCTCCCGGTCCCATCAGTGATTTTCGGAAGCTTTTTATAAAAATCTAAATGTTTTGCCATAATTCCCTTGATGCGATTTAACCTGCTTTATTT
>JAZGBQ010000273.1:0-2656 GCA_036476435.1 Fidelibacterota bacterium | reverse complement strand
ACTTATTCATGATCTAATAAAAAAAAGCAGTCTCATCAATGTTGTACAAAAAGTTATGGTGTTGGGGTAAAAATGAATAAAGGTAAAACCCAGGAATATGGATTAACCTTTGATGATGTACTGCTGGTACCGCAAGAATCAGCAGTATTACCTCGCGATGTGAATCTGGCCACTAAATTAACAAGATCAATTCATTTAAATATCCCAATTATTTCAGCTGCAATGGACACGGTAACGCAGAGTCGAATGGCAATTGCCCTGGCTCGCATAGGAGGCATGGGTGTAATTCACAAGAACCTCAGCATAAGTGACCAGGTTGATATGATCGATCGTGTTAAACGTTCTGAAAGTGGAATGATCCAAGATCCCATCACTTTGAACGTCGAGCAGACGATCGGAGAAGCAAAACAGTTGATGGCCCATTACCATATTAGTGGATTACCTGTTGTAAAGAGTGGGAAACTTGTAGGGATACTCACTAACCGTGACATTCGATTTGAAAAAAATAATTCTTTATCGGTTACAGAATGTATGACCTCCTCGAATCTTATAACTGTTCCAATTGGTACAACGCTGGAAAAATCAAAGGAGCTTCTGCAAAAACATAGAATTGAGAAACTTTTAGTTGTAGATGAAAACAAAAATTTGGCAGGACTTATCACTGTTAAGGATATTCTCAAGAAAGAACAATATCCCAATGCCTGCAAAGATACAAAAGGACGGTTGCGTGTCGCAGCAGCGGTTGGTGTCGGTCCGGATGGAATTGAACGTGCTCAGGCTCTAATAGCCTCAGGTATAGATGCAATCGTTATAGATACGGCGCACGGACACTCCAAAGGAGTGCTTCGATCAATAGAAAAAATTAAAACACATACAACTGCTTGTGATCTAATTGCTGGTAACGTTGCAACACCTGAGGGCACATTGGCGCTTATTGATGCTGGTGTTGATGCAGTTAAAGTTGGTATCGGAGCAGGAGCCAGTTGTACGACAAGAGTTGTAGCAGGTGTAGGAGTGCCACAATTATCAGCAATTCTGAACTGTGTTGAAGCGGCAGAACCTCGAAATATCACTGTCGTTGCCGATGGTGGAATTCGTTATAGCGGAGACATAGCCAAATCAATTGCCGCTGGTGCTAGATGCGTTATGCTGGGAAGTCTTTTGGCAGGCATGGAAGAAAGCCCGGGCGAACTCATTCTCTATGAGGGACGCCAGTATAAATCATACCGAGGTATGGGCTCTTTGGGTGCTATGGAAAAAGGTAGTGGTGATCGCTATTTTCAGGAAGGAACGGAACCTGAGAAATTAGTCCCGGAAGGAATTGAAGGTATGGTTCCATATCGCGGGTCGGTACAAAATGCAGTACATCAATTGCTGGGAGGATTAAGAGCTTCCATGGGATATTGCGGACAGGGAAAAATTGAGGATTTCATGAAGAATTCAAAGTTCATACGAATTTCCGCGGCGGGAATAAAAGAGAATCACCCTCATGAAGTGAAAATATTAAAGGAAGCTCCTAATTATCAGGTTGTAGATAACTAGGATTTTGTAAGAGAATTATAATGCCGTGTGATTTGAGCCTTTTTACGAGCTGCGGTATTGCTATGAATTAATTTTTTCTGAGACATTTTATCTATAAAACTCACCGCATCTTTGTATAATTTTTCTGCCTCATCCTGCTTTTCCGAAGCCATGAGTTTTTTCACCAGGCTTTTCATTTTCGATTTGTTATTTTGATTTGCAATGTTGCGCTTTTTGTCCTGGCGTGTACGTTTTATTTGCTGTGGATGTCTATCCATTAATTTTTTACCCTGAAATTATCGGGCGAAAAATTATTCCCAATTATGTTCCAGAACAAGAAAGATTTAAACTATTTTCCGAGAATCTCTGACGATCAACGGTGGCTAAAACTACCTTATCATTTTATTTAAAATATGACACCATTGGGTAACTTTGGCATTACGCGGAATTCCAAACTAAATCCATTTTTCAAATGGTATTATTATTTTGATCATAAATGATCAAGCAAGGGTTTGATAATTCAAGTCGGTACTATATGACAATAATTAAAACCTTCCTGAGGTGAATAGAAACTCACTCGACAGATTAACATAAAGTTTAACAGATTTGAATTGATTCTCAGAAACCGTATTTTTCTAAGGAGATAGAATCCATGTCTGTTTAAACTTCATGTTCATATTTATTCAATAGAAATGTTGATACTCTCTAAGCCAGGGATTACCCAGATTAATTTTGAGAAATCGATCTTTTCTTTCCATTAATATAGATGGTTTTAAAGTAAAACGTTTTGATATGTCAAAAGACTATATAACCAAGATAGTTGATAACGATCAACTGATTATGTCGAAGACGATCAGCAGCATCGAAAATGATACCGAAATAGATCCCGAATTATTCAATGAAATTCATCCTTATACTACCAAAGCCCTTCGTGTTGGTATCACCGGACCACCGGGTGCAGGAAAAAGTACACTAATCGATGGATTGATACGGATTTATTTGAAAAATGGAAAATCTGTTGGCGTTGTAGCTGTTGATCCTACCAGCCCATTTACGGGAGGCGCACTATTAGGAGACAGGGTCCGTATGAACCAGTTCTCACATAACAATAATGTATTTATTAGTAGTATGGGAT
>JAZGBQ010000272.1:0-4769 GCA_036476435.1 Fidelibacterota bacterium | reverse complement strand
GGGTTTGGTAAACTGAAGAACTATTCAGGGTGAATATCCAGTTCATATGATTAGTACATTGAAAAAAATATTTGGGACAAAATCTGATCGGGAAGTGAAATCCTTGTTGTCAAAAGTCCAGGAGATCAACGAGATCGCTAAAAATATAAGTACCATGAGCGATGAAGAACTTCAGGAGCGCACGATAGAGATTCGGCAGGATATAGTAGAGACTTTGAAGTCTGCTGAAGATAAATTAAAACAGGGTAGTGCTACCAGTGAGGAAATCAAAAAGCATCTTCATACCTTACAGGAAGAAAAACTCAAGGAATATTTACCTGAAACATTTGCAATGGTAAAAGAAACCTGTCGACAGTTGGTGGGACAAACATGGAAAATTGTGGGCCAGGACACAGCATGGGATATGATCCCATATGATGTCCAATTAATTGGTGCGATCGTGTTACATCAAGGAAAGGTGACGGAAATGAAGACTGGAGAAGGTAAGACATTGGTCGCCACAATGCCAATGTTCCTAAATGCTCTTACGGGAAAAGGTGTTCATCTTATTACTGTGAATGATTATCTTGCACAGCGAGATGCTGAGTGGATGGGGGTAATATTTAAAAAGTTGGGTTTGACGGTTGGATTTATACTGAATACAATGGACAATCAGCAGCGTCGTGAAGCCTATAATTGTGATATTACTTATGGAACTAATAACGAGTTTGGCTTTGATTACCTTCGCGACAATATGTCCTTATCACCCGATGATCAAGTCCAGCGTTCTCATGTTTATGCTATTGTAGATGAAGTTGATAGCGTTCTCATCGACGAAGCCCGTACACCCTTGATCATATCCGGAGCGGTTGATTCGCCAGTGAACAGCGCTTTTACCGAACTTAGACCATTAGTGCATAATCTCTACCGTAAACAAAATACTCTGGTATCCGACCTTGTGCGCAAGGCAGAACAACTGCTGAAAGAGGAAAAAGATAAAGAGGCTGGATTAAAACTCCTACAGGCCAGACGTGGATCACCAAAAAATCGCCAGTTAATGAAGATATTTCAAGAACCTGGTATGATTCGTCTTGCACATGATATTGAATCTATGTACATGCGTGATAAAAAAATGCATGAAGTCGACGAGGAGCTTTATTTTACTGTAGATGAAAAATCTCACGTGCTTGATATTACTGAGAACGGGCGGCTCGTCTTATCGCCGGAGAATCCGGAAACTTTTGTAATTCCCGACCTGGGTGAAATGCTTAATGATATAGAATCCAAAGATGGGTTAACACTCGAAGAAAAAGCGAGAGAAACAGAAAAAGCCCATCAAATTCATGCTGAACGGAGTGGACGGATTCACAATTTCAATCAGCTATTGCGTGCCTATACTATGTACGAAAAGGATGTTGAGTATGTTGTCCAAAATGGGAAGGTCCTGATAGTCGATGAATTTACCGGTCGTATCTTGCCTGGACGGCGATATAGTGACGGGCTACATCAGGCTATCGAGGCAAAAGAAAACGTTACCATTGAAAGAGAAACACAAACGCTGGCCACCATTACCATTCAGAACTATTTTCGACTTTATGAGAAATTGGCTGGTATGACAGGTACAGCTGAAACGGAATCCGAAGAATTGGGTTCAATTTACAATCTTGATGTGACAGTAATTCCAACGCATCAAGAAATAATCCGTGAAGATTTTGACGATCTGGTCTATAAAACCAAGCGGGAAAAACTTAATGCAGTTGTGACTGAAATAAGCGATTGTTATCGTCGTGGACAGCCAGTGCTTGTTGGTACAATTTCAGTAGATGTTTCAGAAGTATTATCAAGAATGCTTAAAAGAAAAAGTATTCCGCATAATGTTCTAAATGCCAAACAACACCAAAAAGAAGCTGAGATCGTTATAAGAGCCGGACAGAAAGGTGCTGTGACCATAGCAACAAATATGGCAGGAAGAGGAACTGATATAAAACTTGGTGAGGGCGTAATAGATCTTGGTGGACTACATATAATTGGGACTGAACGCCATGAATCCCGAAGGATAGATCTCCAGCTCAAAGGTCGCTCGGGGCGTCAGGGTGATCCGGGCTCGTCACGTTTCTATCTTTCTCTTGAAGATGATCTCATGCGACTTTTCAGCAGCGATCGCATAGCTTCAATAATGGACCGCATGGGCGTTGAAGAAGGAGAGGTAATTACACATAGTATGGTTACACGAGCAATTAGTAACGCGCAGAAAAAAGTCGAAGGGAGAAATTTTGGTATTCGAAAACATCTATTGGAATATGATGATGTAATGAACCAACAGCGCCAAGTGATATATGATATGCGACACCATGCGATGCACGATTCGGATATGAAGGAAACCGTACTGGATTTCATATTTGATTATATCAATGAAGAAATAGAAAAACAGGAAGAGGATTCCATCGAACTTTGGGACTGGAACGCATTAAAACAAAATTTTTCATCCCATTTACTGGTTAGCGCAGAACTGGACAGCATACGAAACGCTGTTGAAAAAGAGGGAAATAAATCCCTCGAAGACTTATCAGTCACTGATTTTACCAATTTTATTTTTGACCAGGCGAAATCTGTTTATGCCACACGAGAATCCCTTATTCCGGAAGATGTAATACGTAGGTTTGAACAGTTTGTTGTTTTACGAACCATTGATGAAAAGTGGAAAGACCATTTATATGCCATGGACCGGGTTCGTGAGGGAATTAACTTGCGGGCGTATGGTCAGAAAGATCCATTATTAGAATATAAATCGGAAGGATTCGCACTCTTCCAGGATATGATGGCCGATCTTAATGGTACTGTAACGCAGAGGTTATTCAGAACACAGATTCAAGGTATGGACCAGGCTTCTCAGACTCGTCGTGTAATTCCTCAAAACGTACGAATTCAGCATGACGATACGACCGGGATGGGTTTTAGCGGTCCTCCGGCCGGGAGCCGTGCAGAAGGACAAACAACTCCAAGTCAACCCCAGCAGGCGGCAAGAAAACCAATAGTGACTGGAAAAAAAGTCGGACGTAACGATAAAATCTTGGTTGTCAGCCCTAAAGGAGAAAAAATTGAGATCAAATTTAAAAAACTGCAACAATATTTGAATCAGGGATATACGCAGTTGTCCTGACAAAACATTCCTCAAGGTCAATTATGAAAAAATGGAAATTTTCAACTAAGTCGGTACACATTGGTAATGATCCTGACGAAAAAACAGGGTCGGTATCTGTCCCCATATATCTGACTTCTACCTATGAACAAGACGCTGTGGGAAAAGATCGTGGATATGACTACTCGAGAGCCGTGAATCCGACCCGGGAACGTCTGGAAGAAAATATTGCCGCCCTGGCGGGGGGGCAGTTCGGTATTGCCTTTGCAAGTGGAATGGCGGCAATAACATCGATCTTCCAACTGCTGAAATTTAACGATCATGTAGTTATTTCCAGAAATGTCTACGGTGGCACTTATAGACTCGTAAAACAAGTTCTCAATAGTCAAGGTATTGATTTCACTTTTACTGATACATCTGCAAGTGAAGCAGTGCTTTCTGCCATCAGACCTGAGACCAAAATGATGTTCATTGAAACCCCCACTAACCCGCTGTTAGAATTATCAGATATTTCGTTACTGGCTAAAATATGTGAAGATCATAATATTCTTTTAATTGTTGATAATACTTTTATGAGTCCGTTCGGTCAGCGGCCATTATCGTTAGGTGCCCATCTGGTTGTACACAGCTCGACTAAGTTTATCGGTGGTCACAGTGATGTTCTGGGCGGAATTGCTGTAACAAGTGATGAAAATTTAGGAGAAAAGCTGAGATTCATCCAGAAATCGGTTGGTGCGGTTCCCAGTCCTTTTGATTGCTGGCTATTAATTAGATCGATAAAGACGCTTCCCTTACGAGCCATTCGACAGTTTGACACAGCCCAACAGCTTGCTGAAAAACTTTCAACAAGAAAGGAATTATCTCGAATTATATATCCCGGTTTGCCTGTACACCCGCAACATAAACTGGCGAAATCCCAACAGTTGGATCCTTCTGGAAAACCTGTTTTCGGAAGTATGATTTCGATTGATATGGGATCAATTGAATCTCGTGACCGATTTCTGAAAAGGTTAAAAATCTTTATACTCGCTGAGAGCTTGGGAGGCGTTGAAAGTCTTGTGTCGGTTCCATATGTGATGACACATGGCAGTATACCTCCAGAAGAAAAAGAATTTTTAGGATTAACTGAAAGCTTGGTTCGTTTATCTGTTGGAATAGAAGATCCTGAAGATCTCTGGAATGATCTTGAAACTGCGCTAACTGATTCATCCGGTTAGCGGCATGCTTTACTGGGTAAAATATCCATAGTAATATTACATCCTGATCGAATCTGTTTTTTACCGCGGTGGCGGAATTGGTAGACGCGCTAGATTTAGGATCTAGTAGGATAACACCTGTGCGAGTTCGAGTCTCGCCCGCGGTACGCCGAGGAAGTTGAAATACAAATTCAGCTCAGATTTCCTTAACTAGACCACCAAATCGTTTATCAATCTTAAATCCGATATTATAAAATAATCGTGCTTGGAAAAATCCAACGGTAATATATTTTATTCGACGATCCTTTAATCTTTGAAATAATTCATTTAATAACCGTCTGGCAAGTTGACGCTTGCGATAATTTTCATGGATGACAATGCGTTCCAGGTATGCGGTCTTGGAACTAATTTTTTTCCAGAACACACCGCCTATTAATTGTCCTGTTCCGGTTATC
>JAZGBQ010000271.1:0-2525 GCA_036476435.1 Fidelibacterota bacterium | reverse complement strand
GTCTGGCGCGCCTTTGACGGGGGTAAAATAACAATAGTAAGAGTGACAATAAATTTTTTTATTTCTGATTAGTTTTATACTTGTGATCGGTACATTTCATAAAGAAACTTGATGTTGTTAGATTTTTAACCATGGCCGAGAAGTCAAGAATCAACTTTTCCAGTTTATCGTCAAAAAGTTCACCGGACAACTCATCCATGAATATTTTTTTATATTCCAATGCTAAGACAAGCAACCGATCGTAATTTGCCTGGCTAAGTCGCCGAGCCATATAACCGCCCTCAAAAAGGGCATTTTCCATCACACGGATCGGATATCCATTGATTCGTGTAAGCGATAATTGTTCAATCAATTTTTCAATCCCCGAACCAAAAAGATTCCGATTAACAGCTTTTGTCCCAACATTAATTTCCGGCTTGGGATCTTCGAACCAGGCCAGAATTTCCTCTCTTTGATAGCAGTACGAGTGCATATCAAAGATTACGGCATATCTATTCTGCTGCAATAGATACGCAGTGACAATATCTATGAGATCATGAAATTCATTATGTTTCATGATAGAGATAGTTCGTTCTTGTTGAGTTAACTTTTGCCTCCAGATTTTCAACCCCCAGGATTTTTTTTTAGTATCATAAATAGCCCGGAAGGGTTCTCTGTTCAGATCATATTCAAAACGTGATTTCCGGCCAATAATTTGAATAGGAAAGTCCTTTATGAACCGGTCTGTGAAAGGGTCTTCCTCTCGAAAACGGTCCTCTTTACTAACCATCATTTTCTCTAGCACTTCGGGTCGGATTCGTTTTCCGGCATGCATAGCAACGCCAGCAAAAAATGTGGGTTTTAGAAAATGAAATTCCGAAGAGCCAAATACAGTGATACCGGAGAATGGTAATTCATTCTGTTCCAATTTCTGTTGTATCTCCTTAAGCGAATAACTTTTTGCTACTTTCATATCCATCAACTGTTGGGCTATGATGTCCTTTTTTTCTAGCTGCACTCAAAGTTGGGACTAAACCTCCACCAGCGCTGACGTTTATGACAGAACTGTCCGAGACTCGAGTAATTGTCCCGCTGTACTTTCCCAGAAGTGCGAATGGATTAATATTGACTTTTTTTAATTGCAATGAGATGTCATCTTTGATTACTGGAAATATATCATGTGGAATGTCGACGTATTCCTGAACGACCCACGATTCATCATAAAGATGTTCACTCATAATTTTTTCCCAGGTCCCCTGGTCTGTCTCCCGTCCAAGATACACATTTTTGCCGCCATAAGAGTTTGCGGGCTTGAGTACGAGAAGATCTTTGTTCTCAATAATAAAATCTTTAAGATGAAAAGAAGCATTCTTGTACCTGACTTTTGTGTCTGCCAATATTTTTGTCCACGGGATCGTTTTCTTGATCACATTTAGTTCGTTTTGTGCAAAAATCCCCTGGAAACGTGGATCTGTGATGAGAGAAAGCACTTTTTTATTTCCAACGATATATGACCGAAATGAGTTACAACAGCACACTAAACCATCTTTGATGCTCTGGACAAATTCAGCAACCCGATCCCATTTTTCTAACAGTTCACGAGTAATGACTCGTTTGTAGACCAGATGTACTTCCCGACCATCGGCAAGTGCCTTACCACCGCTTATTTTAAAATTAAGCGGACTACTGACAATAGTTTCGTAACCTCTTTGTTCAAAGTATTTCTTCAAAAGATGAAATTCCGAAAACGTTGAGACATTATCCCAATCCACAATAGCTATAACAGGTTTGGCAGGAAAAGATTGCGAATTGTTACGAAATTCATTATGGCATGTGAGAAGAGCTTTGAGGAGTAGACCTTGCCGGTTGATATAATCGATTTTCCACTGACTTAAAAATGGATAGTCCTTGAACAATTCTTTGAATCCATCTTCCATCACGTCTGAATAGGCAAGTCCCGCCGGAGAGTCACAATTGAATTCTAAAAACTTGACCGAATAGTTATTTAAAAATGCATCAAGTCGACTAATGACCAGGGGTGTATTGTAGCCAGGATTAATGGAAAAGAGTTCGTTCTCAATATCACTGAACTTCATGATTCGGCGCACGACCTCATCAGACATATAAAGGTGAATAAATTTATTCAATGCACTACTTATTTGATCCACGGCATAGATTAACGTTTGTGTTTGTTTCGGGGAAACAAAATTCGGCTTTAATAGTGTGGGCATCGGCTTGCCGTTAAAGAGGCACATATGGTCAATGAGATATTTGTTAAGGAATTCGAGCTGCTTGGCTGAATTACTCGCACTCTTTGCCTGATGAATCAAATAGGACATATTAAGGATTGCAATTTGATCAAGCATACTAGTTTCCCAAAATCTATATTTGAAATGAGATTACCATTTGAATGCTCTAAATAAATATAAAAATATTCCGCCAGTTCTATAATTTATTAAAGCGAGAAAAACTAATGGGGTTGGAGTTTGCAAAATCTTATAATATCTTCACTAATTAAGAATTCCGAGGGTGTAGATTAAATCGCG
>JAZGBQ010000270.1:0-3378 GCA_036476435.1 Fidelibacterota bacterium | reverse complement strand
ATCATTCGACCGAACCGATCCAGACCATGCTCTTTTAGCGACATCCACACCTTGAGCGCACGGAACTGACGCGACAATTGCAGACCATAATCACTAAACCAGAACTGACCAGCGGCCAGCCCGCGTGTGCTACGCTCTAAATATTCCGGTGTAAGTGAAAATGTCTTTCGATGGTCCGATTCATGCCGCACAAGTACGCAACCAGCCTCAAAAGGAATGTGCATCCATTTGTGAAGATCCATCGCAACCGAATCGGCTCTTTCAATGCCGGAAAGTTGGCCTTTCACATTTTCTGCGAGCACCGCAACTGCTCCGATTGCACCATCCACGTGAAACCATAACTCCTCACGTTTGCACAAATCGGCTAACGCATTTAAATCGTCAATCGCCCCGGTGTTGATGGTACCTGCGCTTCCAATGATGCAGATTGGCCGATGACCCGCTTCACGATCGGTAGATATGGCCGCTTCTAGCGCATTTATGTTAACTGTGAAATCATCATTGATTGATACTTTATGTAGACTATTGCTACCTAGACCCAGCAGTTCAACAACTTTCTGGTTACTACTATGCACTTCAGTGGATGCATACACCCGCAACTGCTGGGGAGCAGCTTGCATACCAAGCTCTCGAACGTCAAATCCTGCTTTGGTATTTCTAGCGACTGCAATACCGACAAAATTGGCCATTGATCCACCACTGACTAGTAAACCACTGGAATCCAACGGAAAGTCAACTATTTCCTTCATCCAGTTGACCACCTGTTCTTCAACTAGATTAGCAACGTGATTGCCAGCACCAAGATTAGGATTCATGATCGCGGCCATGAAATCAGCAAGGGCTCCAAACACTGTTCCGTTGCCCATATACCATGCCCAGAAGCGAGGATGAATATTGCCCATCGGATATGGAAACACAGTCTCAAGAAATTCCTGATACACTGCATCTGGACCAGTAGGTTTATGCGGTACTGTTTCCTTAAATCGTACAGCTATATCGTCTGGAACTGGTTGCCAGACTGGGCGTTCACTAACCGTTTCCAGATAGGTGATGGCATCATCAACCATGCGGTGTGCCAGAGCACGCATCTTATCCCAATTTTCAGGATCCAGTGTTTCGTTGTGTCTTTTAGTTTTCATAGAATCCACCTCCTTTTTTATCCGTAAAGCACCGCTGTTATAAAAAGAACGATAACATTTCACTGTTAAAGTTAGAGTTTTCCAGCCCCTAATTAGGTATAAGAACATCATAAACAGGCATCTCAAAAACGTTTGTTTTTGAGACGATGCTGTAGTATCAGCAGTAATTCGTGTACTGTACCCGACTAACGGTTAACAATATTTAGACTCACAGATTCCTGTTTGCCAAAACATAACCAAATAATGAACATTTTGGCGCACAAAACCACATTCCCCTGCAACCTTAAAAAAGTAGAAAACCCCAATTTCTCGTCGAGAAATCAGGGATTCTCCTCAGTAGCGGGGGAAGGATTCGAACCTCCGACCTTTAGGTTATGAGCCCGACGACGGATCAACAATATGTGGACTTACGGGCTCACCGTGACCAAAACGTGACCATACTGCTAACAGAGAGGGGATACTTAATATATCACCTCTTTGATAATAATTTCGTCTCTGTCGTGTGAAGACAGCACTACAATTTATTTTATAGAGGAGAAATCGGAATAGTCAGCCGAGCGTATCCACACTTTGAGTGTTCACAATCAGGTTTATTTGACTACATTTGATAAGGTTTGATTTTGGGATCTTACGATTATATTAAATAAATATTATTCAAATAATAATCACTCTTCTTTCAATGTAAAAACCTGGAATTCGTTAATGTTCAGCTTTCCTTCTCCCATCAGCCCGAAGCCCACAGTACCTTGAGGCAATTCCTCAATATGTGCATGTGTCACTAACTCTCCATTTAAATAACCACGTTGATGCCTTCCTGCCCCAATAAGCTGTAAAGAGGCTTTGCCTCTGTGGATTCAATCTTCTTTTCTTGAAGAACAACGATCTCCCCGTCTTCAATCCGACCAAGACTTATTTTTGATCCGTTATATGATAAATAGTCATAAGTGCCATGGCTTTGAATATGGTGCGCTATGAAAAAAGTGCCATCAAAGTTACCCATATCAAGAGAAACGTTGACCTGAACTCCTCCAGTTCTTTCTCCTGCTTCTAATAGAATAGACACTTTTCCGGAAACAGATGACATACTTAATCCGGGAGTAACTCCCTGCAATCGAGAAATTCTCACATTGGTTTGACTACCTCTTAACCAATTAAATCCTTCGAATTGGTTATCTATATCAGTATTAGTCATGTTCCAATACCACGATCCATTTTCTTGCAAAACAATAACTGAATCTCTATTCAATTCCATGGTACTCAAAATTGTAGTGTTTTTGTCAGTTATTGTTGTGCCCACACCATATTTAAAAACCATTTTTCCCCCTTGTTCACCCGTCTTAAACAGTAAGACCAATCCTGATACGCCTACTATGAATGAGAGCAATTGTAGGGTAACTGCTTTCCTGCCTTTTCTTAATAGAACTGCTAATTGCATCAATGTTACAATTCCAAAAATAATAACCGTAATAAGCGCATAATCCGAATGTAATGACAGTACGAGATTAGCATCCGGTGGTAAATAAACAGAGTCCGCGGCTGCTCGTCCAGTGAAATATGTAATTATTGCAGTTACGATGCCTATCATAAATGCATAAGGTGTAACTGTTTTTAACCATAAGGATCGCGGAAATACCAATGAAAAAAAGTGCAGAATAACAGCAGCCATTAAAAGAACTATAGGAAAGTGAACAATGAGAGGATGGATATTCGGTGCCCAGTCTGGAATAAATAAACTCATGGCATAATTAATCCACCAGATTTGATGTTATTAATAACAAATTGAGGTTTGCTGCATATTTCCATTTGACGATGCCTTTAAAAGTTGTATCTGTTATTAAGTTAGTATTTAATATCCATATATAAAAACTGAAGTATTGAGACAGCTCTAGACGGAGATTTCATCTATGAAACAAGATCGGATTCCATTATGACAAGCAACACCGGTCTGTTCCACCTGAATGATTAATGCATCTCTATCGCAATCTACCTTAATTTGTTTTATATTTTGTCGATGACCGCTTGTTTCTCCTTTTCGCCATAATTCCTGTCGGCTACGGGACCAGAAGCACGTTCGTTTTTCATAAAGTGATATTGCTAAACTATCAATATTCATATATGCTAACATTAGAATTTGGTTATCGGAGAAATCCTGAACAATAGCCGGGACTAATCCATTCTGATCCAGTTTTAAATCCATATTATTTGCCTTTTCTCTTGCCTCATTCAGATTCATTAATTT
>JAZGBQ010000027.1:0-10423 GCA_036476435.1 Fidelibacterota bacterium | reverse complement strand
TTATTTCATGAATTCGGACACGCTTTACACAGCCTGCTGCGTACACGTACTTACACGAATCAGCTCATGCCCAGGGATTTTGTGGAACTACCCAGCCAGATCATGGAGAACTGGGCTGGTGAACCGGCAGTAATGAAAGAATATGCTCGACATTACCAAACCGGTGAGCCAATACCTGATGAACTGATTGAAAAAATGGAAAATGCTAGGTACCACAACCAGGGATTTACTGCTGTGGAATATCTTGCTGCATCATTTCTTGACATGGATTGGCATACACTTACTGAAATTCAGGACCGGGATCCGCAGGAATTTGAGGCTGCTTCACTCGCAAAGATTAACCTGATACCCGAGATAATCACACGTTATCGCAGTCCCTATTTCAACCATATTTTTTCCTGGAGTTACTCGTCCGGGTATTACAGTTATATTTGGGCTGAGGTTTTGGATGCCGATGCTTTCCAGGCTTTTAAAGAGACGGATCTTTTCAACCAGGAATTAGCAGGAAAATTCAGAAAATACGTTTTAGGATTAAGCGGCTCACAAGACACCATGGATCTTTACCGAGAGTTTCGCGGAAAAGATCCTGAGATTCAGCCCTTACTGGATCGCCGCGGTTTGAACTGACCGAATGCTGAACTGAAATCCAATAAAATTGATCCCCCTTGATTTGATTAACTTAACAAGGGGGATTTTTCTCTATTCCGACAAGATCCATAATCACAAAAACCGCAATAGAATAGTGACGAGCACCACTGTAATTTCTACCATTAAAGCGACGTGTATTTTTGAATAAAACCTCAAAGGGCTTGTCTTTCTTCGACCGTTATCTTACTGGCTGGATCTTCTCGGTAATGTTCGCCGGCGTCTTAACCGGATATCTATTCCCTGATATAGCAGACTTCTGGGATTCATTAAGTATTGGCACCACCAATATTCCAATCGCCATTGGCCTCATTCTGATGATGTACCCGCCCCTGGCAAAAGTGAAATACGAAAAGCTTAACCATGTTTTTCGCAATTGGCGTATTCTAGGCTTATCATTATTCCAGAACTGGCTTATCGGCCCGCTGCTCATGTTTTTTATTGCCATTATTTTCCTGCAAAATTTCCCCCATTACATGGTTGGACTAATTCTTATCGGGCTGGCCCGGTGCATCGCGATGGTCATCGTTTGGAATGCCCTTGCAAAAGGAGATTCGGAGTACGCGGCCGGTCTTGTGGCATTCAATTCACTATTTCAAGTTCTATTCTTCTCCGTTTATGCCTATATCTTCATTACCATCTTACCAACCTATTTTGGTCTGGATGGCACCTATGTATCCATCACAATGGGCGCTATTGCTAAAAGTGTTTTTATTTATCTTGGAATTCCATTTATCGCCGGAATCTGTTCGAGATTTTTATTTCTGCGTGTGAAAGGTGATAAATGGTACCGCTCAAAATTCCTGCCAGTGATCAGTCCTCTTACTCCAATCGCCTTATTATTTACAATTCTTGTGATGTTCTCTTTAAAAGGAGAAGTCATCGTTCAACTGCCAATGGATGTGGTACGAATTGCCATCCCGCTGTTGGTATATTTTATTATTATGTTCTTGATCTCATTCTATTTAGGCAGAAAAATCGGCGCAAATTATGAACAAGCGGCAACTTTATCATTTACTGCTGCCAGCAACAATTTTGAACTGGCCATCGCTGTTGCAGTGGCTGTTTTTGGAATTCATTCCGGAGAAGCATTCGCAGCCGTGATCGGGCCGCTGGTAGAAGTTCCGGTTATGATCAGTCTGGTGAACCTTTCATTATATTTTAAGCGAAAATTCTTCTAGGTTGCGTTTAAAACCGCTTGTTATTCAAGCAAGAGGTGTGTACCAAAGCGGCTCAGTTCAGTTCATCAGCGATAATCCGTGATGTAATAATATACTCCGCTGAGGCCCGGTTCAGTGCCAGCGGTATATTTTTAATAGTACAGATCCGCACGAGTGTTTGAATATCGTGTTCATGACCATGAGGCGTCCTTGCATCGATAAAAAAAATGATAATATCCACATTTTCTTCCAATACCTGATTGGCTATGATGACGTCGCCGCCTTCAGGGCCATGACCAAGAACAGCAATAGCCAGTCCTGTAATATTCTTAATAGCCCGCCCAGTACCCTGGGTACCCACTAGGTTGTAATTTTTCAGTATTGACTTATATTTGCTTGCCCACTCGGCTAAGTTAATTTTTTCCGAGTCATGGGCGATCAAGGCTATTGTTTTTTTATTATTCTTATTCTTTTCC
This sequence comes from Fidelibacterota bacterium, assembly GCA_036476435.1. Lineage (GTDB taxonomy): Bacteria > Fidelibacterota > Marinisomatia > Marinisomatales > JAHJCW01 > JAZGBQ01. The sequence continues at coordinate 8,142 of JAZGBQ010000027.1, read as the reverse complement.
ATGAAAAAACTTACAGGTTGTACTCTCATATAAAAAGGACCGCCTTACGGCAGCCCTTTTTATAATCTAATATTCTATCTGTATTATCTATTATTAGAACATTACCCGTAATCCAACTTGAACGCGCCACCTTGAGAATTCACCGGGATCATCGATGTAAGTTTCCGACGGGCCTGTGAAATCTAAGATCGGTTCTCCATCAGCAGTCCATCCATCAAGTTGCAGTGGTGAAGTGGCAGCGGGACTTGCGACTTTTCTGACACCCCAATTGGAACTGATCAGATTAGCAAAATTCATTATATCGACGCTGAGCTGAATTGTGCGGGTCCTTCCACCAAGATCTATTTTATAATCCTGGAGGATCCTCAGATCAATGTTACTGAACCATGGATTTATTGCACCAAATCTTTCGGCAATTTCACCACGATGCTCGCTGAGGTAATCATCCTGCTTGATGAAGGCATCCAACCTGGACCAATCATTAGGATCAGACAGAACGATGTCGCCGCTATTCTTAGGAATATAGATCAAGTCATTCCCACCGTATCCATCACCATTCACGTCACCGGAATAAATGAATGAATACCGGTTTCCACCACTGTAGATATAACGGTTACCCTGTGCTACTTCCATGAAAACACCTACATTCGTCGACATTTTATCGTTCCAGTCATATTGATAGGTAGCCGACCCAATGAAACGATGCGGGGTTCCAAATTCAGACCAACTGACACTAGGTTGATTCGGATCTCCCTGAACCGGCTGTGCTTGCCAGAGTACGCTGGCAATCTCAGTGGATCTTAGATTGTTCTTGGCCTGCAGATAGGTGTAGGCAAAGCTAGTATTCAATCCAAAATCAAATTGTTTCCGGGCCTGGGCCGTCAACGTGAAGTTATATCCTTCGTCAGTGTTATCAATTACATACACGCCTGCTTGTTCAAAGGGAAATACCGCATTAAGCTCGGCATCTGCAGCTCCTCCGTAATAGGGTCGGCCATCATTAAGTTTGCGCACATGTTTCACCAGATCGGCATTACGCATATAGACAGCATTAATATCTTTTCCGTACACGAACTCAAAGGTTCCCAGGACATCCCATGGGAGCCAGTGATCGACAGCCAGGTTGGTTGTCCAGACCTGCGGCCATTCAAAATCAGGATCCATTGCATTTACATCCCATGAATTGGACAGAACCGATCTGCCGCCCCAATCACGACCCTTTCCGTCATCGGTTACATGACTGCCGGGAATTTCATCTTCCGAAAGTCCACCCCACCCGTTGGAGGGTGTATCATAGAGATTGGGATTTGCGCCTGGGTTGGAGATAACATTCCCAACCCACACAAAGGGCAGGCGCCCTGTAAAGATACCGGTTCCACCGCGGATCTGCATGGAGCGATCACCGTGAACATCCCAATTGAATCCCACTCTTGGAGAGAATAGTGGTTTAGCGTCCGGGAATTTCGTCTGATCCACAGTCTCAGGATTATCATTCTCATCCAATAGCGTCATACTGGTTACAAAGGGATTATCCACCGGTTCAGTAAAATACAGCGGCATATCAACGCGCAAACCAAATGTTAGATTTAAATCATCAGACATAAGGTATTCATCCTGGGCATAGACAGAGAACTGTCCTACATCTATTTCCTCACCCTTCCAGGGGCCTGTTGCAACAAACGCTCGAAAATCGACATAAGCAGGATCATCAGGATCTGTCGCAGCCCAAAAATCATCAAGACTATCAAAAGTGGTCAATCCAGTCGTGAAACCTAGACCAAAAAAGAAATTCCTGAAGATATTGAATGAATTAAAGAAATTGAACTGCTCGTAATTGGCGCCTACCGTAATTGCGTGTTGACCTGTGAAATATGTGAAGTTATTTGTTATTTGAATAACATCCTGATCGAGAATATTATGGCTTGAGAAAGGCTCTTGTCCAATCGTCGTATAGGCCACACCGTCTTCACCAATCTGAATCGTAGGAAAGTCTTCACTGAATGTTTCACGGAAATCACGGAAACGGTTGTAGCTGAAGAAGAACCGGTTCGCCATTTGTTCACTAAATATGCTGTTCACCTCCAGGGCCAGTGAATGCAGTTGATTATTAATGGTATATCCGGCATTCTGGAAAGGCAGGCTGGAAACATTTGGTCCGCGACCCGTGTTATTGTAACTCAATACAAAACCATGGGGTGGCAGATCACGCTGGGCATCGAGATAGTTATATCGAGCTGTGAGTTTGTGAATGGCTGATATGTTCCAATCCAATTTCAACAGGAGTTTAGTGTTACTGGTCTCATGGACAAAGCCATCATAACCTCCAGTATCGTAATTATAAACATCGCTCATCCGCTGGCTTATGAGATCCATTGTCGCCTTATCGGCGCGGGATTCTCCAAATTCTACGGATCCTCCACGATTCGCAATGAAGTTAGTTCCGGGATCGTCCCGGCCTTCAATTTCACCATTCAGAAAAAAGAACACCTTATCCCTCACTATGGGTCCACTGATCGTAAATCCGGTCTGGTTGAAAGTCAAATCAGGATTGGCCACTACTTCATCGCCGCTTACTGTGTTACCGATAAGACTCTCACTTCTGTAAAAGCTGTAAAAGGAACCTTTTAATTCATTAGTACCACTTTTTGTGACCGTGTTTATCCCTGCTCCGGTAAATCCGCCCTCGCGCACATCAAAGGGAGCAATAGAAACTTGAACTTGTTCTACAGCGTCAAAGGGTACCGGCTCCGAATTTGTCTGTCCACCCGGGGCCGGATCATCGAGTCCAAAGGGATTATTAAAGTATGATCCGTCCAGGGAAATATTGTTGTACAGCCAGTTCCTGCCTCCAAAACTAAAGTTTCCGTCACTCCTGGGATCCAACCGTGTTAGATCTCGGGTACTGCGTTTGATCGATGGCATTTGAGTAACTGCACCAGGGTCGATAAATGTTGCTGCACCGGTCCGATCACTATTCATGACAGCATCCCGTTCAGCCACAACTTCAACGGCAATCATTTCAATGGCCTCTTCCGCCAGGGTGAAATCCAGGCGGGTGGTCTGAGCAAGATTGGCGTACACATCCTCCTCGACCTGGTCCCTGTAACCAACAAATGATACAGTCACACGGTAGGGACCACCGATCTTCATGTTCGGCAGGTCAAATAACCCTCCATCACGCACGGCAGTACCGTATTCCGTGTTGGTGGGTACATGAACTGCCACGACATTAGCACCTACAAGAAAATCGCCATTGTCGTTTGTTACTGTTCCTCGCATGCTGGCCGTTGTAAGACCCTGCCCGCTCAGAACAGAACCGAACAGGGCAATAACAACCAGCAGAGTAAAGATAGAGTGGTAACTTTTTATCCTCATCGCTTACTCCTTGGGTTTTATCTCATCCTACTTTTAATTAATATTTACAGCAAAAAATATCTGCAAATGGGCACGCTTAATCTAGCGTAAGAACATTGAACTTGGATAATGAAATCTGAAAATAATTATAACATCTTCAAAAAATGTTATCTATCCTTATAAGGTTTTTAAATGGGTAATGTTAAGCAAAAAAAAGCGCCGAGCCCTGCTGTTGGGTGCCACCGGTTTGGTGAAAAGGTTGTTTTTATTATATCCCCAATTCTTAGTCTATTCTTTTCAGGCCCTTTAAGAAAATATCAACCTATCCGCGCTGAAAGTGTTGCGGCAGCAATGGTCGCTAACGCAGCCAACAATCCCGGTGCAGTATCAATCTACGAATCTGATCAATTAAAAAAAATTGAACGGTAGCAATAAGCTTCGAATTACCCTGTTTAATTCAGGAACTAACGGTTTTGATCACAATTTCAAATTTGTTCTCCTGGAAAAACGTCCTAGATTCCGCCTTGTATAACTCATTCATAATTTTAATTTCAACTTAGATTTTCACCTATGATTGGAGGAGTAATGGTAGAAAACTTATACGAAACGGTCAGCGCCTTCGCTATCAAATTAATAGTGGCAATAATCATACTCATCGTCGGTATCTGGGTTTCCAGGATCATCCGGATGGGTGTCCAAAAGGTACTGGTAAAACGGGAAGTGGATGCCCTGGTATCCAGCTTTGTTACAAGGCTGGTGTATTACCTTATCATTGTCTTTGTAGTCATTGCGGCCCTGGGTAACCTGGGTGTACAGACGGCTTCCCTGATTGCTGTGTTTGGTGCGGCGGGTCTTGCAATTGGTCTTGCATTGCAGGGATCCCTAGCTAATTTTGCCGCTGGATTCCTCATTCTACTATTCAAACCTTATAAGACAGGAGACTATATTGAAGGCGGCGGTGAAGCCGGTGCTGTTGAAAGATTGCAGGTTTTCAGTACCATTTTACGAACTTCCGATAATAAAATTATCATTATTCCAAATGCGAACATGCTGTCCGGCAATATCGTCAATAATAACCAGAAAAATCGCAGAGTCGATCTAACCGTGGGGATCGGGTATGACGACGACATGGAAAAAGCTCGCGGCATCCTCATGGATATGCTTAAACAACACCCCCTTGTTCTGAAGGACCCTGAACCCCAGGTTGCCGTTGCTGAATTAGGGGACAACAGCGTGAATCTTACAATCCGACCCTGGGTAAAAAGAGAAGACTACTGGACAGTTCATGCTGAAATCACAGAACAAATTAAACTCCAGCTCGATAAACACGGATTCAGCATTCCCTACCCGCAGCAGGATGTTCATTTGTATAAGCACGAATAGATTTCTTCAACCAATAATTTGTTAAATCACAAGGGGTTCGGTAAAAATCATTCCCGAACCCCTTTGCTGTAGCGGTCTCACCATGACCGATACTATCAGATCTTTGGTACTTCTCTAAAATCCAAGCGGAATGGTAAAGCCTAACATGACCTTGAAGCCCCGGTTAAAGGTTTCCGCATCTTTATCGATCACAAAAGGTATAATACTTTCACGGAATTGTAAATTTGCTGTCCCATCATCTGAAATATCCGTAACACCATAAGTATAACGGCCGTCCAGGAACAGATCACCAATGAGCACTGGAATACTCAGACCGCCGCCAATGGTCAGACCTAAGTCAAAATTATTCAAAACTTTTTCCGTATTTGCCCTGAAGGTGTGACCGTTAAATTCCCTTTCCATATCCGATGATAACATGTAACCAAGAGTAGGACCGGCAAGTATATGAAATTTTTCACCTACTGGGAATCGTATCAGTATCGGAATTTCCAGATATCCCGTTTCCGATTTGATATCTGCACCATTTTCCTTCAATTTGATTAATCCGCCTTTCTGAAGATATTTCGGCTCGATCTGCAAATAGGTGTTGAGAAATATTGGTATCCCAACCACTACGCCGACACCATACACTGTCACCATATCAACGGATTTAACACCGCTCATTTTGAATTCCATATCCGCAAAATTGAAACCGCCTGTGGCGCCAACATAGATCTTCTGGGAGAACACTGCACTTGATGAAAGCAAGAGGTAGAGGATTAATAATTTTACTGTACGTTTCGTCATGATAGCCCTGTTTTAATGTTTTCAACGATTAGATTCGGTAAAGTGAAAAAGGATGTCTTTCTTTACTAAAGCAGAAAAACTGGAGACGGGTCAACAGTGTCAGAATATATAATTGAGATAATCAATGCTACCGGTTATTCTTCTCTTACAATGCACGTGGAAACAATGTATTTTTATTCCTGACTTAGATGATATCAAGAGGACTAATAATGATGAGAAAATCACGGCTGTTATCAATCTTTGGATATTGTTTATTATGGTGCGCTGTATTATATCCGCAAAGTGAGGCGGAACTTGATGCGAATTTCAATGATGGTCCCTATGTGTATTATCAAAATGGAGCTGTTCTGGCCCGGTATTACGATAACGGTAATATCCGTGACTTTGTGCTGAAGGGTAAAGATGGTCGGAAATTTGAGGGATTTCTTTCTGACTCTGGTACAACCTATCGAGTTCCAATGTACTTTTACACACCGGCGGTCAGGTTCAGGAATGTCAGTAAAATATTCACCATCAGCGATATTCATGGGCAGGTAGAGTTATTTAAACAGATCTTGAGTAATAATGGCATCATAGATCTTGAGGGAAATTGGACCTGGGACGATGGGCATCTTGTAATTTTAGGAGATGTTTTTGATCGCGGCGATTACGTCAACGAAGTCTTGTATATGATCATGGACCTTGAATACCGGGCCCGTCGGTCCGGAGGTCAGGTCCATTATCTAATGGGAAACCATGAGGCAATGGTACTCCTCGGTGATATACGCTATGTGACTGACAAGTACTTTGCGGTTGCCGAAACATTTGAAACAACTGTCCCCGGACTTTACGGAGACAACACGCTTCTGGGTAAATGGCTGCGATCTAAGAACACCATCATCCGGATCAATGATATACTGTTTGTCCACGGTGGAATTCATCCAACAATTATGAATGTATTTAAATCGCCGCGTCGACTCAACAAATTTATACGGGACAACCTGGATACACCCTGGGAGACCATTAAAAGCGATACACTGCTAACGCTTGCGTTTCGCGGGAACGGGCCACTCTGGTACCGGGGCTTTTTTCAGCCTGACAGCCAACCGGAAGTCAACCGGGAGGATCTGGAGCAAATCCTTGACAGATTTAAGGTTAACAGGATAATTACAGGACACACTACGATGGACAGCATATCAACATTCCAAAACGGTCGGATCATCATGGTGGATGCCGGGATCAAGAATGGATTATCCGGTGAAGCATTATTATGGGATGGCAACACGTATTTTCGAGTGAACGACAAGGGTGAGCGAATTCCCCTGAAATAAATATACCTCAGCAAATATCATTTTTTTATTTAGTTAACGGATTAATTGGAAATTAATCGCTTTCCATTTGAAAGAAAAAAATATTGAAACTTTGCGGACAATCAAGCTGCTTGCTTATTATCAATAGTCAGAAGAGGATTAAATCCTCAAATAAGATTTGAACTCAGTAATTGAATTAATATATTCCATTATTATGTTACCGTTAAATCCAATCATTTCATATGAAATGTTGATTAATGTAATTATATCAGGAAGATATTATGGGAAAAACTGACAGTCAGAAAAGTAGCTATTCGTTCAAAGATGATTATTTCCAGCCTATAGTCGAACTTTATTTACGATCCTTAAGCCTTTATAAAAAATTCTTTACCGCTGAGAATTTTGATATCACTCCTCAACAATGGAAGGCACTTAACCAGCTTTGGCAGGAAGATGTGATTGCACAGTAGCAACTGGCCAAACGGACTTTCAAGGATTATACGTTCACGACCAGACTTGTGGACGATCTTGAAAAAAAGAAATTGGTCCTCCGCGTCCGGGATAAAAAAGATCGAAGGGTTAATAAAGTATTTCTCACAGATACTGGTGTAAAATTCAAATCCAAGATCTATAAATCTTATGAAAAGATTTCCGAATCCTTGCGGTTGGGAATTTCGGATTCGGAGCTGGAAAAACTTAAAAAATCGTGCAACAAGCTGCTGGTTAATTACCGCACCTTCAAGATCAATGACTGACAAATAATGAATTTATTTCCGCATCGCTTGGTTCAATTTCAGAGCCCGGCGATGATATTCCATTATTAATTGTCCAACTTCATCCATCGTCTTCCCAAGGGCAATAAAGCCATGATTTTTCATGATAATGATGTTTTTATCTTTCAGCGCTTCTAAAACCTCATTCATTAATGCTATAGTTCCATATGGCTGTTCATTTTTCGTAACCGGCAATTTCAAGGCACGATAATGGGCAAGCATTAAATCACTGTGGCCATGGAAAATGGCCTGGACGGGAGGGCTCTGTTGATATACTTCATCATGAATAAAAGATTCTGAGGAGGGTTCTTTCGATCCCTTTACGTAAATCCGTTTTTGATCTACATCAACAATTTTGACTTCAACAAAATCTTCTTCTCGAATTTCTGCTAAATTTGCTGCTGCTGCTGTAATTACAAACCCGTCCGCAGTGCGAAAACTTAAATTCCCCGGAAAATCACCAGCACGATGTGTCGTTGAACTTAAGCTTACCAGATTTCGACACCATTTACGCAATTCCATGATGCTGCCAGTGTAATCAGGAAGTCTCGGGTCGG
>JAZGBQ010000269.1:0-2137 GCA_036476435.1 Fidelibacterota bacterium | reverse complement strand
ATCATAACAAATCTACTTGTTTAAATGGGCTTTCCAACAATTAAACATACCGTTTAGATAAGAACCAAAAAAGATAAGAAAAAAGTAATGCACCCATTCCGGCTAAAAAGTTAATAAGAAGGCCTTGAGAGTTTCCTGAAAACATAGATAACAGAATCAGTAAAATACCAATCAAACCGGATAACAGTGCCACGATTTTATAGGACTGAATATTTTTTTTGTCAATTGGTTCATTCTCCGCATACGCCGGTGTTTGCAGGTCTTTTTCCAAAGCAGCAAGTCTGACAATGTCTTCCTCTTTTTTATTTGGCCACCTGGAGGTAATAAAAAATACTGCTGCACTTACAACTACACCAAAAAAGATATTCAATTCAAACTTGCCGTACTCAATACCAAACAATGAAAATTGTACATCTGCAAAAATATGCGTTATTCTCTCAAGGGGATGCCCTGACATAACCGTCGCAACTGCATTCATGATTAGAGTGCTGATGATTCCGATTGAAACCGAGGTAATCCCTGACCACCAGGGCGTCCTGCGATACACCAGACCAAGCATAACGGGGACAAACATGGCGGGTGTTGTCATCGAATAAATTTTCATATAAATATCAAAAGAACTGCCGATTTTCTGGAAAGACAATGAGATAATAATCGACAAAACACCTAGAGTCAGTACAGACATCTTCCCAATGATTAGCTGAGTACGATCTGAAGGCATTTCGCCATGGTTCACTTTTTTTGATATTGGAACATAGACATCCTTTGTTACAACCGCGGCCAGCCAGTTAAAAGTGGAATCTGCAGAACTCATGCTTGCTGCGAGAATGGCCGAAACGACGACGCCCAAAAAACCGTGTGGCAGAATGAGCAAACACAGGCTCACAAAAGAGGCTTCGGAGGGTGCAGTAAGCTCGGGCCACAAGGAAGCAATATCCGGGAAAATAACCCGCGCTACCATGACCGGCAAAATCCACATGATCGGACCGATAAGGCCAAATATGGCGCACATCAATGCCATCTTTTTCGTATCACGCTCGTCCGCAATACTGTAATAGCGCTGCCCAATATGCCAGTTCACATTATACCCAAAGCTGTTCATGATCCAAAAGGACGCGATAAATACAAATGAAATCTGCCCCAGTGAGAAATCCAGGTATCCTGCAGGCGCCCTTTCAATGAGATTTTGAACGCCGTTAATAATGCTGCCATCTCCCAAGTATATAAACGAATACGGGAAAACGATTGCAGTCATTAAAAACAGTATAATGAATTGCAATGTATCGGTGACTGCCACTGCCCACAATCCACCTAAAACCGTATAGATTAAAAGGACGGCACCAATGCCAACCAGGGTTATTTCAAAACCTGTGAGTGTGATAAGACCAAAATCCACTTCCGTGGAACCAAAGCCCAGAGCGCTGGAGACAAAAATACAGAGCGTATAAATCAATGTCCCCATCAGGAAAATGTTTGGTATAATTGCGATAATACTGTAAAAGTAAGTCGTGGATTGTGAATATCTGCGGGTCAGTAACTCCATAGGGGAGTCGATTCTTGTTCGCCGCCAGAGCTTGCCGTAAACAAAGTAGCCCAGCCAGTAAGCACCAAACGAAGATGTGAAAAGGTATACTGAGGTGATCCCTGTACGGTAAGTATAACCGGATGCAGACACGAACATAAAAGCGGAAAAACCGGAAACAAAAAGAGATATACTGGAAATAACCCAGGGGAGTTTGCCCCCGGCTTTAAAGTAGTCTTTGGTATTACGATTGTACCTGGATATAAAGACTCCGATTCCGGCTACCATGATTAAGAAAAAAACAATTACAATATAATCAATGCTGTTTAAATGTTTTAGTGGAGGCATTTCAGAATCTCATAAATAAATTTAAATAATCCTGTTTGCCCATCTTTGAAAATCCTGCAGAAAACAGTTCCATAGGATTTGCGATTTTGGAAATTCTTTTTATATTGGTTCCTAAGAATGATATTATTGGACGTTCTTTTGGTTTGCGGTATTTTCTTTTTCCTGAATAGTTTAATAGAAAAGGTACCTCAAACAATCCGCAAAATCAAGAGAACTCATAGGAAGATCTGGTGAGATTCCTTTGCTTAAATAGTGTGTTTGTTCCCA
>JAZGBQ010000268.1:0-2717 GCA_036476435.1 Fidelibacterota bacterium | reverse complement strand
TGATCTGATCGAATCCAGGATTGTAATCAATGGAATTAATATGAATCCAATTTGGATTATTAGATGCGCCATAATTCAGATCTATTAATTCCGGATGATCAGCAACAGTGTCATAATTATCCTTGTTCACATCAAATTCCTGAATCAAATGATCCCATAAATTCCATTCCCAGACTATTGTACCGCCATCTTGTCCCGCTTGCTCCACTTCTACGATTCGCAGAGAACGAACACCGTTTGTTGAGACCAGACCAGGATTCCTCCCGGCATCGATAGCCTCGGACGTCGACCTTGCATCAGTAAGAATCAATAAAACGTTCCCATTCGGCAAAGGTTCAATATCATGATGCTGTCGCCCAGCGTGATATACCCACAGAACATTACCTTCCCAATCTAACAACTCAAATCCACCTGTGCGAGTACTGCCTTCTTGTGGTACTTTTGCAGATCTCATAAGATTACCATCCTCAAGTAAGTATGCTGACATAGCAGGTAAATATTCAGAATCCCATTTATTAACGAGCAAGCCTTCATTATTAATTAAATAAGTCGATGTATAATTCTTTGGAATAATGAGTGTGTAACCCTCGTAGGTACCCGGTTCATTCATAATCAATCCGAGTGTATTACCGGATTGAGCAAAACCTATAGCTATACACACGAGTACAATGAATACAACTGAACTACTTTTTTTGTTTATTGATGATTTACAGTACCGGTGATCCATTTAAAATCCTTTAACTTTACTTCTCTTGTCACTTTTTCATGCGAATCTTAACGATATTATATTCACTCGACCCACAAGATAAATAAAAAATTATTATCGTGAAATTTGTACGCCCGAAGGGAGTTGAACCCCTATCTCAGGAACCGGAATCCTACATTCTATCCATTGAACTACGGGCGCTAAATGAAAATTACCAAAATATTACCATACGTTGACAACTGTATGATTAATGTTGGTGTGTTTGGACTCATAACTGTCATTTCCAATCCAGCTGCAATTATTGTTCAGATCTTTTAACTGATTTTTCAGCAGCTTCCACTGTATTTTCTACCAGCATTGCGATAGTCATTGGACCAACACCCCCAGGAACCGGAGTGATGTGAGAAGCGATTAATTCCACTCTCTTTTTATGAATGTCACCTACAATTTTATATCCCTTCTCCGAACGATCCTTTACCCTATTTATTCCCACGTCGATCAGGATTGCTCCCGGTTTAATAAAGGATTCATCAATAAAATTTGGAACCCCAATCGCTGCAATAACTATATCCGCCTCCAGTGAGAATTTTGGGATATCTGGAGTTTGAGAATGACAGAGTGTGGTAGTAGCATTCCCATTCTTGTTTTTTAAACTTGTAAGTATCGACAGTGGACGGCCGACTATATTGCTTCTTCCAATAACAACAATATGTTTTTCCGCTAAAGTAATTTGGTAATGTTCGAAGATCCTCATTATCCCTTTAGGAGTGCAGGGTATGAATCGAGGAATTCCCATTGCCAAACGGCCTAAGTTTGCCGGATGAAATCCATCTACATCCTTTTTCGGATCAACACTCTCAAGAATTCGTAATGAATTAATGTGATCGGGTAGCGGTAATTGAATTAATATTCCGTGATAATTATCTTTACTATTCAACCTTGCAATCAAATCAAGAATATCATTTTCGGGTGTATCGGCACTAAAATTAAAAGTTTCTGAAAAAAGCTGTAATTCTTTGAATTTTCTTGTCTTACTTCGTACATAGACTTGCGAAGCAGGATCGTCTCCTACCATTACTACTGCAAGACCGGGTTCAACTCCCTTTTGTCTTAATGTATGAATCCTTGATTCAAGGCTTACATATATGGAATTACTGAGTGACTTCCCAGATAATATTCGTGCTGGAGACATATGTGTGAAATTTTCTATCTATTATTCAAGGTTTTCGTCAATGAACTCGATCAGCGAAGATATCCGAGTCTCTACATCTCGTTGTTGCGATTCCTTCGATCTTCGGATTGAAAATAGCTCGTCGGAAATATTCATTGCAGCCAGTATTGCAATTCTGGTCGAAGATTGGTCCGAACCTAGGTTATCTTGCACATCTTTCATTTTTACGTTCACATACTCTGCTATTTCCTTGATATAAGTAGCTTCAGCCGGTGCTTTTACAGTGTATTCCTGACCTAGAATCGTGACTTTCACTAAATTGGATGATTCACTCATGTCTTATCACCTCTTTGGGCGGATTACTTTCGAAAATTATCGTAATAAACTACGCCCTTAGTTTTGCATTATATTGTTTACTAATTGTTGAGATAATTTCACTTATTATTTCGTTTACGGTATTATCTTCAAGTGTTTTATTATCATCTTGGAAAATTAACTGGAACAATACACTTTTATTCTCTGCCCCGAGAGTTTCATGCTTGTAAATGTTCAGTGGATCTATGTTTTTGATGATCCCTTTACCAAGAGGAAAGATCGTATTTATTATAGCTCCTACCCTGACGGAATCGTCCATAACAAAATTCAAGTCCCGGGTTACAAATGGATATACTGGAACCTGCTGGTATGGTAATGTATTTTTCAAATATTCGATCAGAATTGTCTGGTCAAGGGTGAAACCAAACGTCGGACCCATCTCAAAGCCCAGCTCCTTAATATATGATTGCTTAACCTGGCCCATAACACCAATCACATCTTCATTTAGCATGATGTGAACACAAT
>JAZGBQ010000267.1:0-3904 GCA_036476435.1 Fidelibacterota bacterium | reverse complement strand
CAGCGTATTATAGCTGAGGGTGTACATGAAAAGAAAATAACTCTTGTATCAAATGGTGTCGATTTGGATGTTATTGAAAATCCGCGTCCTTTTAACTGGCAGAATTTTCCTGAAATAAAAAATAAATTTGTGGCGTCATATATGGGACTCATCGGAATTGCCCAAGGAGTAGACTCTATTATACGATTCGCTAAATTATTAAAGGACAAAAAAGATATTCATTTTCTAATAGTAGGTGATGGAATAAATCGTGAACAACTTGTTGAGGATGTCAATAAAACAAGCTTAACCAATATTACTTTCATTAAAAGTCAACCGCATGCCGTAATACCCTCGTTAATGAAAGTTTCTAATGTGGCGCTGGTTCCTCTCATCAGCAGTAGATTACTTGATGCTGTTCCTTCAAAATTAATGGAGGCATGGGCTTGTAAAAAACCGGTTATCCTCATTGCTGGAGGTGAAGCCGCCGAATTAGTGAGAACGGTAAAAGGGGGATTGGTCGTGGAAAACGGAAATGATGTTCTTGTATCAAAGGCGATTCTTGAACTGCGTAATGAAAAAAGTAGTCGCGATACATTTGCGAAAGCCGGACAGGAATATGTGTTAAAAAATTTCAGTAGAGAAATTCTTGCAAAAGAGATGGAAAGCGTTGTAAATAAAATAATTCATTAATTAAGGTATCGAATGAAAATTATCCATGTTGTTGGCGCGCGACCAAATTTTATGAAATTATATCCTGTATGGAAGGCTTTGGATCAACAGTTATCAGAAACACAAATCATCGTACATACTGGTCAACATTACGATGATAATATGTCAGATATCTTCTTTGATGAATTCGGATTACCAAAACCTCATCATAATTTAGACATAGGTTCTGGATCACATGGAGATCAGACCGCAAAAATTATTCAAGGTTTGGAGAAATTATTCGAACAGTTACACCCACATCTTATTCTTGTATACGGCGATGTTAACTCTACTCTTGGGGGAGCGCTTGTATGCAGTAAAATGCTGATCAAAATTGCCCATGTTGAGGCGGGATTACGATCCTTTGACAGAACTATGCCGGAAGAAATCAACCGACTTCTAACCGATCAGATATCAGATTATTTATTTACTCCATCAGAGGATGCGAATAGAAATTTGATAAACGAAGGAATTGCTCAGGAGAAAATTCATTTTGTCGGGAATGTGATGATTGATACTTTAAAAGAACTCCTCCCCATGGCTAAATCACCTGCACAGTTGTTAGATGAAAGACCGCTCATATTGGTCACGTTGCACCGTCCTTCCAACGTGGATGATCCGTTGATGTTGAAAGAAATACTTAATATGCTGCAGGAGATTAGTAAGGAGACAAAGGTTATTTTTCCAGTACATCCTAGAACGCAACGTCGAATCAATGAATTTAGATTTGATCAGAACAAAATGGAGAAAGTTGAGTTTATCAAGCCGCTTGGTTATCTTGAGTTCCTAGGCCTGCTAAAACACGCCCGTTGTGTTTTAACGGATTCTGGTGGTATACAGGAGGAAACAACATACCTTGGGATTCCATGCGTGACTCTAAGAAAGAATACAGAAAGGCCGGTAACTGTAACTTTAGGTACGAATCAGGTACTTGGTGAGGATCTTATTAAAGCAAAACAAGTGGTCCTTGAACAAATAAATAAAAAATCGATTGATAAACAAATTCCTCCACTTTGGGATGGAAAAGCAGGACAGCGAATTGCTGCTATTATCCGAAAAAATATTGATAATATCATCAATTAAAAAATTTTTCGTTTTGTGTTTATGATGTACAAATTTTCATTCCCTTTAATTCATATTATTAAACTCATTTAATCTCATTCCTATTCTTGACTATTGCTCCGCTGACCATTAATTTCAAGTGGGTCAAGGACTTGCCTATAAAACAGCGATAATAGTAATCGTAGTTCAATAATCGATAATAATCAGACCTTTTTAGTAAAAAGGCTAACTGTGGTAAATAGGCAATTAACCAGATCAATTTCCCGTTTCCAAAATTCCCGGTAATGTTTAAATCAATATTGCATTATCGGATACGTGTGCCCAAGTGGATCGTCTCCTGGATGATCCTTGCGCTTGACACAATTGCCGGATATGTGGCGTTTTTCATCGTCATTTTACCGGTAATCGCCAAAACCTTCAATGCCGAAAGCCAGGTAGGCGCATTCCTGTTGATTCAGTTTCTTTGGAGTTTCATTTTCTGGTTAAACGGTGCTTACAAAGGTGAATTTACCGTTTCACGAATCACGGAAATCGAAACACTGGTGAAAACGACATTTACAATTATGGTAATGATTGTTTTTGTCGATGCTTTGAAATTTATTGATTTTCCATTGAATGCCCGTGGTGTTATTCGTTATTGGGGAATCTTCATGATGGGCTCTATTACCGGTCGATTAATTATTCGCACCTTTCAAAAACGATTACTGAAAAATGGAGTCGGTCGGGAAAAGACCTTAATTATCGGTTACAATCGTCGCGGATTAGTTGCAGCTGAGTCTTTGAATGAACATGATCAGCAAGGTTATGACTTGGTTGGATTTGTGAAGATCAAAGAGGATCCCAACGACCTACCTGAAATGAGAGTACCTATACTTGGTACTGAAGAGGATTTGAAATCAATCATTATTGATAACCAAATCTCCGATGTTGTACTGGCATTGGAGAAACCGGAACATACAAGAATAATGGGAATTATGGGACAGATTAACGGATATCCTATTACTATTAAAATTGTTCCGGATATGTACGATGTTATAAGTGGACTCGCCCGGACGCAACAGATTGCCGGTCTCCCCCTGATTCAAATAAACCTGGAACTTTCTACCTGGTATCAGCGGGGAATCAAACGATTGCTTGACATGATTATTACCGTTCCGCTATTAATCATTATGGCCCCGTTCATGATGTTGATCGGTATCGCTATCAAACTAGAGACTCCAGGACCGGTTTTTTATCGGCAGGAAAGGGTTGGAAAGGATTTTCAACATTTCAGAATATGTAAATTCCGATCCATGACCAACGATGCTGAGCAAAAAACCGGCCCCGTCTGGGCAGATCAGGATGATCCGAGAATAACCAGCGTCGGCAGGGTTCTCCGAAGGTTTCGCATGGATGAAATACCGCAATTTATTAACGTGGTTAAGGGCGAAATGAGCCTGATCGGACCTCGTCCTGAACGACCATATTTTGTAGATAAATTAACGCAAGAATTCCCATTTTATCATCGCCGTTTAAGTGTTCGACCAGGCATTAGCGGATGGTCACAGATTAAGCATCCTTATGATCGGCACATCGAAGATGTCAGGCAAAAACTGAAGTATGATTTCTTCTATATTGAAAACTTAAATTTTAGTCTGGATTTAAAAATTGTACTCAGTACAATCTGGGTTATGATATCCGGACAAGGTCGTTAGACCTCTTTCATTGTAAAACCCGCTACATATTTCTACTTTTTACCCATTAAATAAGGGGATTCATAATTGTTAACAACAGCATTTATACGCGAAAATCCAGACTTGGTGGTTAGAAGTACCAAATCCAGAGGAGAAGAAATTGATGTTGATATTATCCTTGGTTTGGATAAAAAACGGCGCGAATTATTAGGAACATTGAATGATCTCCGAGCTAAACGTAATCAGGCATCGGAAAAAATCGGTGAATTAAAACAAAAAGGCATAACTTCAGAAAATACAATTTCCGAAATGCAGGAAGTATCGAGTTCTATCAAAAAATTGGAAACCGATCTCGGAAAAATTGATGCAGAGCTGCATTCATTGTTGATTGCTATCCCGAACCTAATACATGAATCGGTCCCTATCGGCTTGAGTGAAAATGATAATCAATTTGTTAGGGACTGGGGGAGTGCATCACA
>JAZGBQ010000266.1:0-8044 GCA_036476435.1 Fidelibacterota bacterium | reverse complement strand
ATCGGATATGCGCATGGACCACTGGCGTATTTTGAATCCATCAGGAGTAACCAACAGGATCAATGATTAATAAACAGCAATTGTTAAAAGCTACAAACCTGCATAAACGGTATGGCAGCAGATGGGTAGCACGGAAAGTGGAAATTGAGGTCCACCGTGGAGAAATAGTTGGACTCCTGGGACCTAACGGCGCCGGAAAGACCACAACTTTTTACATGATCACAGGAATGATAAAACCGACTAAAGGACATATCTTTCTGGATGACGAAGAGATAACCCAATACGCGATGTATAAACGTTCCCGGATGGGAATCGGGTATCTATCTCAGGAAGCATCCATATTTAGACGGCTGACCGTTGAAGAAAATTTGAAACTGGTCCTGGAAATGACCAATCTGACAAAAGCTGAACAGTCGCAGAAACGAAAAAAATTGCTGGAGGATCTATCTATCTGGCATTTGCGGGATGCCCGTGCCAGCAGCTTATCCGGAGGTGAGCGCAGACGCGTGGAGATCTGTCGTTCGCTGGCAATGGATCCGGGTTTTATTCTGCTTGACGAACCTTTTGCAGGGGTAGATCCCATTGCGGTAGAAGATATTCATTCTATAGTGCACTCGTTAAAAGATCGTAATATTGGCGTCCTGATCACAGATCATAACGTGCGAGAAACACTTTCAATAACAGATCGTTCATACTTGATGCATGAAGGTCAAATTCTTAAATCGGGCAGTTCAGAATTTTTAGCCAATGATAAAGATGCCCGGAGGCTTTACTTAGGGGAAAGATTCAAACTGTACTAATGCCCAGACTCGAACAAAAACTCGTTCAGAAGCAAATCCTTGCACCTCAGCAGATCCTGCAGGCAACTCTGCTTCAGCTGAACTCTGTCAGCCTGGAGGATAGGATCCTTGATGAATTGGAGAAGAACCCGGTGCTGGAACAGGTTGAATCTGAAGTTGATACGGAAACGCTGGCAACCGAATCGAAGAAGGATGAACTGGACATCAGCTTTGATGATAATGATTATGAACCGGCAACAGTATACAGTCCGAAGACTGATAATTTCGACCTGCCCATGCCCGACCGCCATGATTTCATAGAGGATATAGTACTGCAGCTGGTATTGTATGATTTGACTGATGAAGAACATGCCATTGCGGAAGAGATCTTATGGAATTTGGATAATCGCGGTTATCTTGCAACCGATCTGATTTTAATCGCGGACCGGTTTGGAAAGACGGAGGAAGAAATCCTGCCCATATTAAGACTGGTACAGCATCTGGATCCGCCGGGGATTGCTGCTCGCGATCTGCAGGAATGTCTGCTGATCCAGATGGAAGATAATGAAGATTCCCTCCCTTGCAAATTAGTCGCAAACCATTTTGAGGACTTCGCAAATAGAAGGTTTGAACTTCTGGTGCGAAAATTAGGCTGTACCGAGCAGGAATTGTCTGATGCAATAGAGGTTATATCCCATCTTAATCCCCGACCCGGCGAGGGAAAAATCCTTACCAGGGATGAACTGGTCGTTCCGGATATAATTATTCGGGAAGGAGAAGATGGGTGGATAATCCGAACCAATGATGGTAACCTGCCTGAGTTGAGAATAAGCGCTGCCTATGAAGAAATGCTTAATAAGCCCGCAAATTTAACGGCTCAAGAGAAAAAATTTTTACGAGACAAAACTGATGCTGCAAACTGGTTTATCAAAGCAATCCTGCAGCGGAGACAGACGATGACAAAGGTTATGAAAGCAATTATCCAGCGTCAGCCTGATTTTTTTTCCAGAGATAAAAATAACCTTAAACCGATGAAACTACAGGATATTGCCGAGGAAATTGGAATGGACATTTCAACCATCAGTAGGTCCACACGGGGAAAATATGTGGATACACCTTTTGGAGTTTTCGAATTGAAGACATTATTTACCGAAGGTATGATTAAAAATGATGGTGAATTGATTAGTACCTCGCAGATAAAACAGGCGTTGCATGATATCGTAGAAAAAGAAGACAAGCACAACCCTTTGAATGACGAGGCTCTGGTAGAAAATTTGAAAAATGCCGGGTACAAAGTCGCCCGGCGCACAGTAGCGAAATACCGTGAACAATTGAATATACCGGTAGCTCGTTTACGAAGAGAAATATAATTCATTTAGAAAGGAGATAATATATGGAAACCCGAAGAATCATTATTGGTGACACGGAGATCCGACTGCCAAAAAATTTAGTATCGCTGGGACTTTTTCCAATTCTCGGCATAATTGTCGTGCTCTGGCTGCTTTCCGGAATATACTCTGTTGGTCCGGATGAGGTCGGGGTGGTCAGAACTTTTGGCGCGGTTTCACGAATTACTACATCGGGATTGCGGTATCATATGCCTTATCCCATTGAGGTCGTGGATACACCCAAGGTAACGGAGGTGAAAAGGACCGAGATTGGATTCAGGACAATCGGAACCCAACAGTTCCGAAAAGTGGAGATTGAAAGCTTTATGCTTACCGGTGATGAAAATATAGTCGATGCTGAATTGATCGTGCAGTATAAGATCAAAGATCCGACGGCTTATCTCTTCAATTTTGTAAGACATGCTCTTACCGTTAGAGAGGCTTCCGAAGCATCCCTGCGCACCGTGGTGGGCCGGCACAAAATTGACGAGGCCTTGACGGCAGGGAAATTCATGATACAGGAAGAGTCGAAAATACTTCTGCAGGAGATACTGGATAAATATGAAACCGGGATTCTTGTCGTAGCCGTCCAACTGCAGGATGTTTCACCTCCCAGGCCGGTCATTGCCGCTTTCAAGGATGTTGCTTCTGCCAAAGAAGATAAGAACCGCATGATCAACCAGGCTGAAGGGTATCGCAATGATATAATCCCCAGGGCCCGGGGTGAAGCACAGGCATTGATTCGTGAAGCGGAGGGCTATCGCGAAGCACGCATCCAGCGTGCCGAGGGGGATGTCGCAAAATTCGTTGCGATCCTCAAAGAATATAGAAAAGCCAAATCAGTGACGAAACAACGACTCTACTTGGAAGCTATGGAAGAAATCCTGCCAGGGATTCGAAAAGTGATCATTCCCGATGGAGATGGAGGAAACCTGTTGAATTTACTTGATCTTGGCAAGGCCAGGAAAGGAGGCCAGCAATGAAAAAGTTTATGATAATTCTTACGATCCTGGTTGTCATTGTTATCTGGACAACTGTTTTCACGGTTGATGTAACTGAGCAAGCGGTCATCCTGCAATTTGGAAGACCTGTCCGAACCATCATGGAACCAGGGCTGAATTTCAAATTACCGGCACCTTTCCAGAACGCAATCTTTTTTGATAACCGCCTGCTGGAATATGACGTACCGCCCGCGGAAGTATTAAGCAAAGATAAGAAAACTCTGATCATTGATAATTATGTTCGTTGGCGAATTGTTGATCCGTTGCTTTTCCTGCAAACGGTCCAGGCAATTCCAACCGCGGTTACGCGTCTGGACGATATCGTATATTCTGAACTTCGCAGAGAACTGGGTACTCATAATATGGTCGAGATCATTACTGAGAACCGTGAAGTCATTATGGAAACAGTCACAAGTGCCAGCAACAGGGCGACTAATCCCTATGGAATAGAGGTAATCGATGTGCGTATCAAACGCGTGGATCTTCCGCAGCAAAATGAAGAATCAATTTATGCGCGGATGGATGCAGAACGGAAAAGACAGGCAAATAAATTCCGGTCCGAAGGTGATGAAGAGTCACAAAAAATCCGTGCCGAAACTGATAAGGATAAAACCATTATTATGGCAGAAGCCTATCGACAATCAGAAACATTACGTGGTGAAGGCGATGCAATTGCAACCGAGATATATGCCAATGCATTCTCACAAGACCCGGATTTTTATGAATTTATCCGTACCCTGGAGGCTTATAAGACGATCCTGGATGAAGAATCTATTTTAATTCTTCCAAGCGATGCCAAACTATTTGAAATGTTGACGGAATAAGAATGTATGGATAAATATTTTCGATCCACGACGATCTTAGGAGTTCGTCGGAAAGGTAAGATCGCCCTGGGAGGCGACGGTCAGGTGACATTTGGTGATATGGCCTTGAAACAGAAAGCGGTTAAAGTACGGCAATTTGAAACTGACAGAGGTATTATTCTGGGAGGCTTTGCCGGTGCTGCTGCCGATGCCCTTACACTGTTTGAGAAGTTTGAACAGAAACTGGATGAATTTAGCGGTGACCTGCGACGTTCTGTGGTCGAATTGGCCAAGGAATGGAGGACCGACAAATACCTCAGGCACCTGGATGCGCTCCTGGCTCTCATGGATAAAAAGAGCAGCTTTATTGTTTCCGGCGACGGTAATGTGATTGAACCTGACGGCCCCGTGGTAGCTATCGGATCAGGCGGCGGTTACGCTCAGTCTGCGGCAACGGCATTTCTTGAGTCATCAAAATCACTGTCTGCAAAAGATGTCACCGAGCGGGCACTGAAGATCGCTGCTGAGCTCTGTATTTATACCAATGACGTCATAACTGTGCTGGAGACTTGAACTGGTGGATAGGATAGGAAAGTTTAGATTAGGATTGATGCGAATATGAAAGAATTATCCCCACAGCAGATTGTAAGGGAACTCAATAAATACATTGTTGGACAGCACCAGGCTAAACGGGCGGTTGCCATTGCGTTACGGAACCGGTGGAGACGGCAGCAAGTTCCGGATGAAATGCGTGATGAGATCATGCCTAACAATATCATCTTGATCGGAACGACCGGGGTTGGAAAGACGGAGATTGCCAGGAGACTTGCCAACCTTGCCAGGGCTCCGTTTATCAAAGTGGAAGCCAGTAAATTCACGGAAGTCGGGTATGTCGGTCGTGATGTAGAATCGATCATTCGAGATCTCACGGATGTATCTGCTAATATGGTACGGCATGAGAAAGAAAAAGAAGTTGAATCAAGGGCAAAAAAACGGGCTCATGAACGGCTGTTGGACCTGCTGTTACCAAGGAGTTCACCACAGGACCGAAAGAAATCACCTGAATTGGAAGAACGTCATCAGCGGAACAGGGCTCGTATCAGCGAAAAATTGGAAAAAGGTGAGTTTGAAAATAAGGATGTGGAACTTGTTGTAAAGGATGATCCTATGCCGCTGATGCAGATATTCAGTCCGGTAGGCATGGAAGACCTTGGCTTCAATCTGAAAGAAATGCTCTCAAACGTTATGCCAGGCGGAAAAAAACAGCGCCGGATGAAGGTCAATGAGGCATTGGATCATTTAATTCAATCTGAGGCACAAAAGCTCATAGACCAGGATGAATTGATCAGGATAGCCAGGGAACGAGTTGAGAATAATGGTATCGTGTTCCTGGATGAAATTGATAAAGTTATAGGAAATAACGGCAGTGCCGGACCGGATGTTAGCCGTGAAGGAGTCCAGCGTGACCTACTGCCAATCATCGAGGGGAGTACGGTTCCAACAAAATATGGGCCAGTTAAAACTGACCACGTACTTTTTATTTCCGCTGGTGCTTTTCATGCTGCCACACCCTCGGATATGATACCGGAGTTGCAAGGGAGATTTCCCATACGAGTTGAAATGAATAAACTATCCACGAATGATTTTGTAAAAATACTGACCCATCCAAAATCCGCATTGATAAAACAGTATACAGCTTTATTGGCAGCCGAGAATGTTGATCTGACATTCGACAGCAAGGCGATCAAAGCTATTGCAAACATTGCTACTGAGGTAAACAACAAAACTGAAAACATTGGAGCCCGGCGATTACACACCATTATGACCAAATTGCTGGATGATTATCTGTATGAATATTCAGGTAAAAAGGCAGTGTCCATCAAAATAACAAAATCCATTGTGGAAGAAAAATTGAATGATATCGCGAAAGATCAAGATCTGAGCAGGTACATTTTATAGGTATTTCATTTTAATTCGTCGAAATAGGGTGCAATATGAATAAAGATTTTCTGCATGTGACAGATCTGAATGCGGATGAAATATGGGAATTATTGAAATTATCGAAGGAATTAAAACAACGTTTTCACGATAAGCAGGATTATAAACCGTTCGCTCACCGATCGCTGGCCATGATTTTTGCAAAACCTTCCGCACGAACCAGGGTTTCTTTCGAAACAGGATTCGAGTGGATGGGCGGGCATGCGTTATATCTTGGACCAAATGACATAGGTATTGGAAAACGCGAAGCCATAAAGGATATTGCCCGAGTCTTTAGCCGCTATAATGATATTATTATGGCACGCTTGTTTGATCACAAGCATATGCTGGAGCTTGCTGAACATGCAACCATCCCTGTGGTGAATGGCTTAACAGATTATAACCACCCCTGTCAGATCATGGCTGACATTTTCACCATTTGGGAATATCGAAAAAGTCTTGATGACCTCAAAATAACCTACGTTGGTGATGGTAACAACATAGTGCATTCCTGGTTGCGATTAGCGACGCTACTTCCGATTAATTTCGTATGTGCCTGCCCGGAAGATTATACTCCTGACTCCGCGACCGTAAAATTGGCCAGGAAAGCGGGACTTTCTGAGATCGAGATCTCGCATTCGATCATCGATGCAGTCAAGGATGCGGATATAGTGTATACGGATGTTTGGGCATCCATGGGAGAAAAACACGAGGCGGAAGAGCGGGAAAAACAATTTTCTAAGTTTCAAATTACCGGAGAGGTAATGTCAGCCACCGGAAAAAAGAACAGCCTTTTCATGCATTGTCTGCCTGCTGAGCGGGGACGAGAAGTGACTGACGAAGTTATGGAATCTCCCTACTCCATAGTGTTTGACGAAGCTGAAAACCGCATGCATGTTCAGAATGCGATTATGATCCTGCTGTCCGAATTTCAGAATCTCTAAATAGAAAAATCTGAACTTACGATCGTTAGACTCGCAGCGGTGCTGCCAGGGCTGCGTGCACACAGGAAAGTATTCTTAAAATCCAATTAAATTCTTAAATCGTTTCTTTAGTCTTTGCCGCTTCAGACGCCTTTCACGGAATGACCAATATGCTGAGATCCAATCAATTTCTTCATCGCAAATTTCTGCATACCTGTCAAAGAAGATATGCAAAAGAGAATCATCAGTTTTGGAAAGATGTTTCAAATTAATTCGCGCCAGGTCAGATAGCCGCTCCTTCAGCGTAACTGCATGTTTGACTTTCGCTCGATTTAGATCAACAATAAAAACGTTCCCACTTTGATCAACGATAAAATTTCCAATTGTGAGATCATTGTGAAGAATATTGGCATTATGCATTTTTGCGATTGAGTCAGCCAGAGAGTACACGACGTTTTGAATGAATTTTGAGGAATGTTCTTCTGTGTTCAGATGCCGGAATTGCACATGGGGGTGAATGGCTTGAGTTAAATATATATTCTCCAGGATAAATCCGACAAAGCGCCTGGTATATACAAATAATGGTTTGGGAGTGCTAACTCTGTTTTGGAGTAAAGCCTGCGCTGTATCCCAACTTGCTCGAGCTCGACTTTTGAAAGTTGGGCTGAGAAAAAAATGCAAAAAACTTCTCCATCCAAATCTTTTATAAACGAATGATTGATCTCCCATGGTCACACGAACCACAAGGTTTGGCTTCTTATCGTAAATTTCGAGTATTTCAGGTGAGTCTTTTGTGATGGACAACAAATTTGCTATAGTGACTGTATCGGGAAGTACGCCAAAATACTGCCGGGAATTAAACATATGTAAGCTGTTCACAAGTTAATAAACATAGTCGATATATTAAGATTAAGCTGGGCCGGAATTTGATTCCCAGTATTTCAAAGTAAAACTTTCTCCGTCAAAAAACCCGTAGGAATTAAAACGAATCCAATCTCCAAGAACAACTAATTTTCCGTTTGAGAGATTTTTTTCCACCGCTTGATGATAATGACCGCACAGGAAATAGTCAATGTTTGCATTCAGTTTATTTTCGGCGATCTGTGATAATTCTGCCAGAACCTGCTGGTTATATTCTTTGGAATGTTCGTAGTGCCTGCTGCGACTGGACAC
>JAZGBQ010000265.1:0-2125 GCA_036476435.1 Fidelibacterota bacterium | reverse complement strand
TCCCTGTGTCGTACTGAATGTTCGAGATCTTCATAATAGTCCTGTGCTGGGTTTGAACATTCTCCATCCGCATCTCTTCAACAGACCAGTAAGATCCATCCCTGCGTTGCTTGTCAAAGGTAAGTATTTTTAACAACGAACCTTTCCTGTCGTAATATTCCACTTTGGTGAGAATCCAATGCGCCATATCAACCCAGGCGATCCGGTATTGGTACCCTGAATCATCGTCCTTTGCAACCGCCTTGACCATATGGCAAGGTATACCATTCAAATCTTCATCACCTAGGTATTCATACGTATCGTCATCAATGTCTCTCCCGCTAATGTCCTCGTATGAAAAATCACTACCCATGAAATTCTCGGTTTTTTCACGGGCGACAATTCGTTTTACTTTACCAAGCGCCGGAAGAAAAAGCCATTGATCGTCATCCCTGTCGCTGTCGTACTCCCACATCAAAAAACCAGTTCCTCTTACATCTGCAGGGTATAGGAAGCGGATTAAAGATTTACTTTGAAAGCGGCCCGAATCATAATTTTTTTGATATCTGGTTATTTCCCGTCGCCGTTCTTTTGTTTTACCTCTTTTGACAGATATCAAGCTCATTTCCGTAGTGGCGACCATAGTTTTAGGTTCCGGTTGTGCGTCAACCTGTTCCATGATTTCGCGGCCAGTCATTTGCCCGAACACAAAGGATAATAAAAATCCTGTAAGAGTAAGAACCCTCATAGTTCTCCTCAATAATAAATGCTGGTTATCCAGTTTGATCCTCCGATTTTTTACCGTAAACCGCCATCATGATTGGCGGTGAGAGAATAAGAGCCAGCCCAAATGCCTTTAAATAATTCTTTCCGAATTTCAGTTCCGCCAGCCCTGAAACCTGCATGCAGGCCACACCATATATCACAACAATAATACTGATATTTCTCAGCAGGAATTTACCTATTCCGGACCACCATTCGGACGTGTATCCTCCTGAATCAAGATACCAGCTCCATACCCATGCCACACCTTCAAAGGTCCAGTACAGGAGGATTAGACCAATAACAATTCGTAAAATCCTGCTTATTGTCATGTCATTCATCATAATCTCCTCTCAATCCCTACTTATATAAAAATCCCGGATTAATTAGCATGATTAAGGCTGGCAGCATTGCCAATGCACCGAATAGACACATGCTTATAGATAGTGTAATGAGAAATCCAAAGAAATACACCGGTAAAAAAGTAGAAAGAGTCAATACCGAAAATCCGATAATTACGGACAGCGCGTTAAAAACGATGCCCTTTCCTGAGATTCGCATGGTTGTAAAGATGGCGTCATCAAGTGCCAAACCTTCCCTTATGTGATCCCTTAAATGCCATAAAAAGTGAACCGTGTAATCTATCCCTACACCGATGAGGATGCTGGAAAGCATGGCGGTTGCCATATTCAGTTCAATTTCAAAATATCCCATCAGACCAAACACAAACAGGATCGCGGTACTCAAAGGTATAATAGCAAAAAATCCTCCCGCCCAGGATCTGAAAACAAAAGCCATGATGAGAAAGATGATAAAAATGGATATTATCAGACTTCTGATCTGGCCCATGACCACCATGTCTGCCAGTTCCCCAATCATTGCAGCTGGTCCTGTGATCATCATGGGCGTTTCCCGGAAATTTGCCCGGATATAGTCCCGAGCATCATCCATGATGGCGTTGATCACCGCGGTCCGCACGTTGGTCAACCGAACCACCAGGTGCGCATTTTCGGGCTCATCGATATCATCCAGGAATTGGTCAAAATCCGATTCATCCCCTGTTAGACTGTAAAGAAATAGGTATTGTGCTACCAGGAAACGATCATCCGGAATGACCTCATAAGCCGGGTCACCGCCATGGAAAGCACTGTGCATCTTTTTTATCTGGTCAACGATGGAATTGGTCTGAGAAACAAGCGGTTGTTTCACCAAGTGATTGGATAGTTTCTCAATTTTACGCAGTACAGCCGGATCCTTGATATCGCCTTCGATGATAACGGACATCTGCGACGCCCCCCCGAACATCTCGGTGATAGCAGCACTGTTTATGCGTATGGGACTTTCTTCGCGGTAATAATGGTCCGGGTTCGTGTCAACGACAATC
>JAZGBQ010000264.1:0-2006 GCA_036476435.1 Fidelibacterota bacterium | reverse complement strand
TTCGGGATGTCCAATTTCATTCCAGATGAAATTGTCCAGACGATTTTGTCTCCGCGCGGTGTTCTGATGCACATGGATGTGCGAATGCCGCGAAGCCATGGATGGCTAAGAGCGGCCTTGCACTCACGAAAAAATTACTATTTTTAGAATCACCCATATGTGTATACAAATCTATTATATATTCTCTTCAATTACTTCTCGTTGTTCTTTTGCAGCATCTTTAATTATACCTTCAACAGCTTTGGCCTTGTCTAAGGTATCTGTTTGTTCTTTCCAGACATGATCACCTCGTGTATTGCTTTTACCCTTTCCTTCGTCATCGGAACATGCAGTTAATAACAGAGTGAAAATAATAATTATGGAAATTAATTTTATTTTCATTTTGTTACACCATTAGATTGAACGCGTTTTCTGATCCATCATGCACGTATAAATTACCTTCTTCAATATCAAAATACCAACCATGTAAAGATAAATCTCCTTTTTCGACTCTATCTTTTACCCAAGGGAATGTCATCAAATTCTGCAGTGATATCGAAATCACTTCTCTCTCACAGGCCCGACATTGATCTTCAAATGATTCATTAAATAATGTTTTAAGTATTTTTTCACGTGCTGGTTCAACTACACTCATCCAAGGGTCGATAAATCCATAATCTTGTTCGTGGTGTTCACCTTCCATCAAACTTTTAATGCCACCGCAAAAACTATGCCCAAAAACAATAATTCGTTTAACTCCAAGATGTTTAACGGCATATTCCAGGGCAGCACTGGTACCATGTGATTTACCATCATCTTCGCAGGGTGGAACCACATTAGCAACATTCCGAATGACGAAAATATCACCGGGATCGGTATTCATCACTTGTGCAGGATGCACACGCGAATCACAACAGGCAATCACTAATATTTTAGGTGATTGACCTTGATAGGTTAACTGTTTGTAAAATTCAGGATCCTCTTCGTAGTAGCGCTTACGAAAATGTTTAAATCCTTTAATCAGCTTTTCAAGTTCACCCATATTACCTGGTTAATCGCTCCTTAGCTTCTTTATACTTTGCTGCCGTGTTATTAATGACCTCTTCTGGCAAATTAGGTCCGGGTGGTGTTTTATCCCAATGCAGTGTTTCCAAATAATCACGTACATATTGTTTATCAAAACTCGGCGGGCTTATGCCAACCTGATAAGAATCAACAGGCCAAAAACGGGATGAGTCCGGCGTTAATACTTCATCGATTAAGACGAGCTCCCCGTTTGCATCGGTACCGAATTCAAGTTTGGTATCGGCAATAATAATACCTCTATCACGTGCGTACGCAGCGGCATCTTGATAGATCTGCAAACTCAAATCACGAACCTTTTCAGCCATGTCCTGTCCGAGTAGATCGACTGTCTTTTCAAAGCTGATATTTTCATCATGTTCACCAATCTCTGCTTTTGTTGAAGGTGTATAGATGGCTTCAGGTAACTGTTGCGCCTGCTGTAGACCTTCAGGCAATTGAATACCACAGACAGCACCTGAGTTCTGATAGTCCTTCCACCCAGATCCTATTAAATAACCACGGACGATAGCTTCAACTGGCAAAGGTTTCAGTTTCTTTACAATAATTCCACGACCTTCGATTGGGGCACGTTCATCGGCATCAGGTAAAACCTGTTCCAAAGTTTTGTCACTCAGGTGATTCGCTACGATATGCCCAGTACGGTCAAACCAGAAATTTGAAACCGCTGTCAAAACTGCACCTTTCTCTGGGATGGGATCCGGCAAAATGACGTCAAAAGCCGAGATCCGATCGGAAGTTACGATCAACATATGATCATTATTGACCGCATATATATCGCGGACCTTCCCACTATTTATTAAAGATAAGCTGTTAATTTCTGATTTATAGAGGGTTGCAGGTATTGTGCTCATTAATTTTTATTCCTTGTGAATTTTTTGCGCTATTTTCCCATACAAAAACTACTACTACCATTAACTTCCATCTTGCCATTTTCAAGTGTT
>JAZGBQ010000263.1:0-9698 GCA_036476435.1 Fidelibacterota bacterium | reverse complement strand
CATTATGATTGATTTACAGAAAAAGACTCAGGAGACCATTCAAACTATTGAGGAGATGCTTGAGGATCTGAAAAAGAAAGAGCTCACTGACGAGGATAAAGAAAGTATGATGTCTATTGAAAATGGACTGGATCAGATAAAAAAAGATAACAGCAGTGGGGCACACAATTTTGAATGGGTTTCGAATGTACTACAAAATTTCAAACAAGAATTAATAACTATTAATAGATCAAACTGATTTAAGCTAAAACCTAGGGGATATAAATTCCATGTTACGGGGGAATAGATCGAAGTATAAAGCACACTCGCCTTTAAATATATATAAATACCTAACGCTGTTATTATTATTTGGTCCAATCACTTTATCAGCTCAGTATTGGGATGAGGAAGCATGCCAGGATTGTCATGATGATGTCGATCTGTCAGTCAGTGTACATGCCGACCTTGAGTGCGAGATCTGTCATGAAGATGTAGTTGAGCTTGGAATTGAACATACTGATGGATTTACTGCCACTTATGAAATCATCCAGGAAGCCTGTGGTATCTGCCATGAGGATACCTATAAGGAATTCCTGGGGAGTGTGCATTGGGAATCACTGGCAAATGCTGATGCCGGCAGTGCTGATGCTGCACATTGTTACAGCTGTCATGGGATCCATAATATTCTGCCCGCAGATGATCCAAATTCCCTGTCGTACCCTGGGAACCTTGCGCAGACTTGCGGAGCTTGCCATGCGAAGCCGGAGTTGGTGGAAAAATACCAGATCCCTGATCTGCATCCGGTGGAATTGTTCGAAAAAAGTTATCACGCCAAGAGGATGGTGGAAGAAGGTGACTTATACGCCGCCACCTGTAATGACTGCCATGGTGTTCACAATATCAAGGCCAGCACCGATCCAACTTCAACGATCAGTCATTCCAACATAGCAGAAACCTGCGGATCCTGCCACAAAGAAATATACAGCAAATACAGTCAAAGCGTTCACTGGACCGCACTGGCAAAAGGCCAGAGAGAATCTGCATCCTGTGTGGATTGCCATGGAGAACATGAGATCGTTCTGCATGATGATCCTTTGTCAATGGTGAACAAACGAGCGGCGGCGGAAAAGGTTTGTGCCAGCTGTCACACGAATGAAAGACTGGTGAGAAAATATGGATTGACCGAAGGAAAAGTATCAAGTTTTCAGGATAGTTATCATGGTCTGGCAGTCCTTCAGGGCGACCTCCAGGCAGCGACCTGCTATGATTGTCATAATGCGCATGACATTTTAAACGTCAGGGATGAGCGATCATCGATCCATTTAAATAATCTGGTTGAAACCTGTTCAACATGCCATGAAGGCGCAAACCTGACATTTGCCCAATCATACACTCATAAGTCGGTAATATTAGCGGAAAAGCCGGTGGAATATTACGTTGGGTTGGTTTATATGATAATAATTGCAGTGACCATTGGTGGAATGTTTGTGCACAATTTGTTTATTATAATTCGCCGATCAATAAATAAATACCGTGATGAGGCAGCGTGCGATTACATACAGCGATTTTCACCATCCCAGGTAATGCAGCACAGAATTCTGATTCTTGCATTCTTCACCCTGGTGATAACCGGTTTTGCATTGAAATTTCCAGAATCTGCATGGGTTAAAGCACTTTATTCCATCGGGCTGACCGAACAGCTACGATCCATTATTCACAGGATCGCAGGTATACTAATGATAATTTTATCGGTGTGGCATGTGTTCGATAGTATGACATCACGACCGGGTAAAGGATTCTTCCGGGCAATGCTTCCCCGAAGGTCCGATCTTGCTTCATTTATTCACAGCGCAAAATACCTTGTTGGGTGGTCAAAAATAAAGCCCAGGTATGATCGCTTTAATTACACGGAAAAAGCTGAGTATTGGGCGTTGATCTGGGGTACTATTGTCATGATCATAACGGGATTGATCTTATTTTTTCCGGTCTTTTTCACCAGGAATTCACCGATCTGGTTCTTAAAAGTATCGGAAGCGTTACATTATTATGAAGCCTGGCTGGCAACCCTGGCTATTTTTGTTTGGCATTTCTTTTTTGTAATATTCCATCCGAAGGAGTATCCAATGAGCATGACCTGGCTGCATGGTAAAATGACAGTTGATGAATACCAGCATAAACACCTTAATGACTTCGAAAGGATCATGGTTGAGATTGAGGACTATAAAGCTGGGGATAAGCAAATAGAGTCATTATCGTACCAGGCCAAGGAATATATTACCCGGCATAATGTTCGTTTTATAAATTCCAGAAAATAGTGATTTAGAAAAAAATGTAATGATTCAATTTTTGACGGATTTTGTGGTGATAAGGTATGTTTTTCCTATTAGGTTTTCCGAAAATTTTAATATAATTAAGATAATCAATTATCATTGATTTGCTCTCGGTTAAAATTAATTCGATAAAAGTGGACCAATTTATCTTGTTATCAAAAAAACATGTTGGTAATTTTCAGCAATCAATACAGTAAATAGTGTTTCAATATGTCTGTATTGGATGGTTATCACAATTATTAACCATTTATCTTAATTAGCTAATTAAGGAGTAAATGTAATGTTGAAATTTGTACTAACGATTGTACTGGCTGTCTTTTTGATAGGCTTTATGGGTTGTGAGGGACCAGAAGGTCCACCAGGTGCTGCCGGAACAGATGGTGCTGACGGTACCGATATTACAGATGCTACATGTTTAAGATGTCATAGCGATGATAGGTTACTTGATAAACGATTTCAATTAAATCAGCATGATCATTCTAGCCTGCCAAATTCACTAAGCCGCGGTACTAGCGCTTCTTGCGGACGATGTCATTCTCATGAGGGCTTCGTAGAGTTACTTACTACCGGTGAATCTTCCGGAAGAGATTCAGCTACTCCGCTCACATGTAAAACATGTCATACATTGCACAATAGTGAAGAGGCAGATAATTTCTCCTTTGGGCTGCGCGTAGAGGGGCCTGTTGAATATCTGACAGGTGATATCGAAACTTTTGGAGAAGGTGCTCCAGCCAATACGTGTATCCAATGTCACCAACCACGGAGAGACTTCACCTATTATGATAAAACTCCTGCTGACGCTGCCGATGACGTATCTCTGACCAGCAGCCATGCCGGTCCGCATTATGGAATTACCGGTTCAATTATCTTTGGAAAAGGTGCTGATGATAGAAATGGTAGCTCACTAGATCAAGGCCCTATGCTGCATGCTCAGGTTGGTTGTGTGACCTGTCATATGGGTGAAGGTCGTAAGCATACATTCAAACCAGATGTTGAAACTTGCCAAATGTGCCATGGCAATGTCTCAAGTTTAGATATCAATGGTGGTCCAACAAAAATGCATGATGCTATTCATGCAATTGAACTCGAATTTGTAACTCTGGGAGCTTTGGAAGATAATGGTGAAGGTGGGTTTGATCAAACAGCTTCAGGTTCTTCACCAACTGTCTTATCAGGTGTCCAATACACGGCTTTCTGGAATTATTTGATACTTCATAGTGATCATGGTAGTACTTATCATAATCCTCCCTATGTGAAGGCAATAATCAATAATATAGAAGAGAACCTGGGAATGACTCAAACTACCTGGTAATCGATCTATTATATAATTCAATAAAAAAGGGAAGCCAATCGGTTTCCCTTTTTTTATACGAAAAATTCATACAATTTCCCCGTGTATCTTTAGAATGATTTAGGTTGATTTTTCCTTACGTAATACGCCCTGCAAAGCCATAAATTCAGAGAGGGAACTGGTCCTCATTATAAAGTAAATCAAACAAATTCAAATCGAGCAATATGATCAATGAATGAAAATAATTCCAAAGATACGATTTCAAGGGAAGGAAAACAGCGACGGAGATTTCTTGATCTGATTCTAAAGATCGGAGGACTGACCGGTCTTGGTGCCATCGTCTATCCCGTATTCCGATACCTTATACCACCGGATATTCCTGAAGCGAATGTCAGCAGTATTACTGCCGGAACGATCGATGAATTTCTGCCGAATACATCAAAAATTATTCGATTTGGAAGGAAACCGGTTCTGGTCGTTCGAAAAAAGAATGGTGATTTCAAAGCGCTGTCAGCCACCTGTACGCATTTAGACTGCAACGTTCAATACCGTGATGATCTGGAACAGATATGGTGCGCTTGTCATAACGGACTTTATAACCTGGAAGGTAAAAATATCTCCGGTCCGCCTCCCAAACCGCTCTCACAATACAGTGTCGTTGTGAATAATGATCGTATTGTTATCGCTAAAGGGCAAAGCACCTGATGAGTGTATTCAATTGGTTAAATGACCGGTTTAACCTGGCCGCTGTTCAAAAATTCATGAAAAAAAAGCAGGTACCCATTTTCTATGGTACTGTGTGGTATTATCTAGGTGGAATTTCACTTTTCTTATTTATTATCCAGGTTGTCACAGGGATCTTGCTGGTCTTGTATTATCAGCCGGGAGCCGCCACCGCTTATGAGAGTGTAAAATTCATTGTAGGCACAGTGGAATTCGGTTGGCTGATACGTGAGGTTCACAGTTGGTCAGCAAACCTGTTTGTATTTTTTATCTTCCTGCACATGTTCACTGTATATTTCGCCCGGGCTTACCGCAAACCCAGGGAAATGACCTGGCTGTCAGGATTTGTACTGTTGATATTGAGTTTACTCTTTGGCTTTTCCGGATATCTTCTGCCGTGGAATGAATTAGCCTATTCGGCAACAAAAGTTGGTTCTGATATTGCCGGTGCCATCCCTGTTGTAGGAGATTTCTTTTTAAGACTTCTAAGAGCAGGCGATGATGTGAGCGGGGCAACATTAACACGCTTCTACGGTATTCACACAGCAATTGTACCTTTGGTCTTTTCATTTATTCTTGCTGTCCATTTAATTTTTATTCAGGTGCAGGGAATGAGCATCCCGCCCAAGTTAGAAAAAGTACCCAAGGAAGAATTGAAAACAATGAAATTCTTTCCTGATTTTGTTACCAAGGATTTCATGGCCTGGCTCATCGTTCTCAATATAATTGCACTTCTGGCAGTGTTCTTTCCGTGGGATGTGGGGGTGAAGGCTGATCCCCTGGCACCTGCTCCGGCAGGAATTCGACCGGAATGGTATTTTATGTTCATGTTCCAGACATTAAAACTGATCCCGGCTCATGTGTTTTTCATGGAAGGCGAATTATTTGGGATCCTGGTTTTTATCATTGGCGGAATGATCTGGTTCCTGGTGCCGTTCCTTGATCGGAATCCACACCGCAGAAAGAGGACGAATTTCTGGACTTATTTTGGTGTTGTGGTTGTCATTTATATGATCGTTTTAACTGTTTGGGGATATTTGGTATGAAGCAATTCTCTTTACGAATTCTAATCAGTGTTCTGGCATTATCTTTCGGTGAGATCCAGGGACAGAGTTCAGATGATGCCTGTTTTCAATGTCACCTGGAGATTGACGAGGATATGGATGTTTCGGTCATGGAGAATATTAATAATGATGTACACATCCTGAAAGGATTGGGCTGTGCTGACTGTCATGGTGGCGATCCCCAGGCTTTTGATGACCCTGATGTCTCAATGTGGGATTCAGAAGATTTTATTGGGAGTATGGATAAATTGGAACAGGTACAGGTGTGTAGAAAGTGCCATTCGGATCCAACCTATATGCGACAGTTTACGGTTTCCATGAAAACTGATCAGGTAGCCCAGTTTTGGACAAGCCAGCACGGCACTCTCTTAAAAAGTGGTGATAACAACGTTGCTTCCTGCAGTTCCTGCCATGGTGTGCACGGCATTTACCCGGTCAGCGATCCGAGATCTACCGTGTACCCGCTCAATATCCCGGAAACCTGCGCCGGTTGTCACAGCGATAATGATTATATGGCAGAATATGATGTGAAAACAGATCAATTCGAAAAGTACCGAAATTCAGTCCATGGTACTGCTCTTTACGA
The DNA here is from genome assembly GCA_036476435.1 of Fidelibacterota bacterium. GTDB lineage: Bacteria > Fidelibacterota > Marinisomatia > Marinisomatales > JAHJCW01 > JAZGBQ01. Next base: position 3,725 of record JAZGBQ010000263.1, on the reverse strand, counting down.
AAGCGGAGACATTAGTGCACCGGTTTGCAATGATTGCCATGGAAATCATGGTGCCGTCCCACCTGAAATTGAGTACCTATCTGATATTTGCGGTACCTGTCATATAAATAATATGAACCTGTTCAGAGATAGCAACTTAAGTAGAATTTTTACTGAGACCGGACTTCCCCAATGTGAGACCTGTCACGGAAACCACGAGATTTTGAAGCCGATTGACCAGATGCTCGATCTCTCAAATCAGCCCAATTGTGAATCGGCCTGCCATGTGGATACAGGTGATATAGGAGTTATTTTGAGTAAGGAAATATTCCAGGTCATTGACAGTCTGAAGGTTACTATGATTCATGCTCAGGGGAGAGTGGATGTCGCTGATCAGAAAGGTATGGAAGTATCAGAATTATTCATTCATATGGAAGACGCACTCAAGACCCTGATCCAGACTAGAACCAGTATTCACAGTTTTGATATTGATCATATTAAATCCGTTGCTCAAGAGGGTTTTGAAGCAACAACATTAGCCATTGCAGGTGCTGAAGAGGCGATCAATGAACATGGATTCAGAAGAAAGGGCCTTTTTCTGTTTTCTTTGATTATCACGGTTTTCGTAGTCGTGTTATATTTAAGATCTCGTATATCTTCATAAATAGATTATTTATAAAATTGTAATGAATTAAAAAAAATGACCGTTCAAACCGGTCATTTACTCAGAAAATTAGGGTTGGTTCAAGTTAATGACCGAGCATTTCGTAACGTTTCTCAATTACGCGTTTGGCTAGATCTTCGAGATTTTCCGATACAAGCATTTCACGAATATCTACCCGGATCACTTTCCAGCGATGATGTAAAGGACAAGGGGCTGAGTCCGAACAATCATCAATACCTATTACACATTGTTCCTGTTCCGGTGGTGGACCGTCGATGGCATAAACGATCTTATCAAGAAAAATCTGCTTTGGATCCTTCGCAAGTTTTACGCCGCCATTTCTGCCGCGAATAGCAATCAGCATTTGCTGTTTGACCAGCGTTTGAGCGATTTTTGCAAGGAATTGCTGTGGAATATTATATGCTTTTGCGATCTCACTGATCATGATTGGATCAGGAGAATTTTTCTCCGCCAGATAAATCATTGCCTGGATAGCATATTCAGCTGATTTAGAGTATAACATATTCGGACTCTCTTGTCTTTTAAAAGCTAGCATTACAAAACTTGATATGTCAAGTTGAAATGCAGCAATTGGTCGTAAGAATAAGAATGTTTGGCAGGACATACCTGGTAATGCGAAGGTAAATATCCCTAATCAGGACAATTCATAGAGAATCCCCCGCTCAATCGCATTACCAAAAAAATATTGACATCCGGCCAAGCATTTACTTTAAAGGCACTCAAGGGTCGATCCCTATCCGTGGAAGTTTTGGAGTAAACTCTAGTGACCAGGATAGTTGAATGAAATTTTAGAGGACTAAGATGGAACCTCTAAGTCACAATTCAGTTTCTATTCAGCTTTTCTTTTTAGCAGGCAACCAAAAGGAGTGAGGCAGGAACAGAATTGAACGACTGTGACAAAAGACCGACCCGTTGAGTTGAAATCTTATTTTTCAATGAACAAAGTTGACCATCCTATTATATTGGATGAATCCATTTGAAGTTATGGTATCTGTAAAATCGTTGCAAGGAAAAAAGAAGAGTATATTATCCTGTTTAATTTCGGGATCAGAATTGATTTATATTGAAAGTAATAATAGAACTGCTCAATTTGCCTGCATATCCAAAAGGAAATAATTACCTGTGCCAACATATTCAGATGAAAATATATTTTTAATCTGGCTATTGCCGTCTGAAAATTCACGGGTTGATTTGACATCTTTAATACGGCAATTGGCAAAAATATATATCACAAAACCATTTATTCCACACTGCACAATTGCAAGAATAACAGGCGATTCTCTCGAGGATAAAATCGCACTGTTAGTGGACCTGAAAGAAAAACTTAAACCTGTTGATTTAAAATACAGGAAAATTGATTACAGGAAAGAAATTCGGAAGTCCTTTTTCCTTGAAGTTGAATTAACGAGCGATTTATTGGTATTATATCAGGAAATCAAAAATGTCTTCCAATTCATGGAACATGATAAATTCAAGCCGCATATAAGTCTGATATATTCCCAACATATGTCCATTAGAGAAAAAGAATCGTTGAAAAAAACGTTAACGCTTCACGATAACTATTCATTTGATCAAATAGCGCTGGTATCAAGTTCGGCCAACTTTGGCAATTGGAAGATCGAATATAGACAAACGATGTGGAAAGGATAGGATAGCCATGATTAAACTGGAAAAAAGCGCTATTGTCCTTATTGATGTGCAAGGGAAGCTGGCCCACCTTATGTTTGAAAAGGAAAGTCTCTTTAACAATACAAAAATATTGGTACAGGGAGTAAAATTGTTCAATATTCCTATTATCTGGACAGAACAACTCCCGGAGAAACTGGGACCAACCGTACCTGAAATTGCCAAACTTCTTCATAATAATAAACCTATTGAAAAAAATGTATTCAGCTGTGTCAGAAATAATGAGTTTCTCAGGAGACAGAACACGCTTGGTGCTACTAAATTCTTTCTAGCTGGAATAGAAACTCACATCTGTGTTTACCAAACAGCGCTTGACCTGCTTAGAGCCGGCCATGAGGTGGAGGTGATCGTTGATGCCGTTTCGTCTAGAAATGAATTGAATAAAACCATTGGAATTGAGCGAATAGTTCAATCCGGGGGACGAAGAACGACCGTCGAAACGCTGTTATTTGAGATTCAAGAGGTAGCGGAAGGTAAACGGTTTAAGGAATTGATAAATCTGATAAAATGATTTAACCGGTGTAATATTGAAAATGGTTAAAATAGTTGAAAGAATATTGATATTGATATTGATATGCATTAGCCTTTTTGCACCCACTGTATTTGGACAGCACCCGGGGGATTCATTGGTGTGGGAAGGAGTTAATGATTTTTACGATTTTCGTACTGCAGAAGCGATAGAAAAACTCTCTAGAGCCCGCCAGGAATACCCGGAAAATCCGGCAGTTCATTTAACCTGGGCTTCAGCAACCTGGCTGCACAGCCAGGCGAATGATCCCATTGAAATGACCTATGAAGTTCTCTCAAGGGATCTGGATACCATTATTCCAGTCTATGAAGACTTGATTAATAAGAACTCAACTGTGCCGGAGTATAAACTTTTCCTGGGGTCTGCAATTGGCTTAAAAGCTCGCGTTCATCTAGGGCGCAAGGAGTGGTTAAGAACGTTAATAGCAGCCTACCGGGGTTTTAAAACTGTTAAGGAGGTTGCGAAAGAAAATCCCGGGATCTATGACACGCAATTACCCATTGGTATTGTGGAGTACTATGCTGGAATGTCCAGTTTTTTAGTGAAACTGGCAGTCGCACTATTTGGTTTGGAAACAACAAAGTCTGCCGGTCTTGAAAAAATGGAACTAGCTGCCGAAAAGGGAGAGTTCAGTTGTGTTGAGGCACGCAGTATTTTAGGCTTTTTGTATCTCTGGGTCGATCCTAATCCTGACCGGGCGCTCTACCATAGTACCTTATTGAAAGAGCGGTATCCACACAATTTTTATTTCCGGATTCTTTATTTAGAAAGTCTGATCAAAACATGGAACCATGCTGAGGCTTTAACTGAAATAGATGAATTGGAAGCAGTATTCGAGGAACTCAA
>JAZGBQ010000262.1:0-7483 GCA_036476435.1 Fidelibacterota bacterium | reverse complement strand
CCACATCCCCAATCTGAGCATTAAATGCCGCTTCTTCAAATTCCGAGACCATTTGACCGCGGCCGAACCAGCCTAAATATCCCCCGCGACTGGAATCAGTAACGGTGCGATTCCCGGGGTCTTCCGTGAATTCGTTGGCCAGTTGCGCAAAATCCTCACCATTGATAATTCGATCTTTGATTGATTCGGCTTCCTGAAGAACCAGCAAAGTATCTTCCTGGGCAGGTGATTTATGCCATATGGCTGCCCTTAAATTCCTTTGTTCAGGGTGCCTGAATTCATCTTTACGGATCTGATATCCGGCAGTGACCTCTTCGTCTGTAACAGTGTAGAATTCTTTATCCATCGCTTCATTGGTGATATGCAGCGCATCGATCGTATATTCAACGTTGCGCTTAATATAGCTATTCAGGACATCAGATTCTGTTACTACGGCTCCGGACATCAGCATCTGCTGTAATTTGTAACCCGGGAGATAAACATGTTTCATGTACTGTTCCACGTCGATCCATTCATTACCTTGAGGGTTGTTTATCGCCTGCTGATATTTTACAGGATCAAACTGACCATCTGTTTGAAATGCAGGCAGTCTGGTCAAGAAGGGAGGTGGTTTATTACGCAGATTGAACAGTATCTCCTCATCAGTTGCAGTGATTTTCATATCCTCTATCAGGTCACGAACTAAAAAATCACGAACGATGCCGTCCCAGACCTGCTGTCTAATAGCATCAAGCTGCCGATCCGAAATTTCCTGTCCTGCTTGTCGTGCCTGTGCCAGCTGTTGATTCATGAGTGAATTGAAATATTCAGGTGGAATTTCTTCACCGTTGATGACGCCAATTACTGTGGCAGGATTCGTCTTTCCAAGGATCCGATCAATAATATTAGCGCCGCCTACCAATCCGCCTACGGTCATACTGAGAACAAACAGTATCAAAAGTGCCCACATTACAATGTGCATCTTGGTTCGCATGGAAATCATTAGTGCCATAGTTTTTCCTGTGAATTATAAGATCTAAGGGAAGCGAATTTAGATAAATACAGCCCTCTAATCAATGAACAACACAGCTGAATTTAAGTTTCCAGGATCATAAGTTTACTGGAACGATTCCCGCAGAAATTGAAATACTTGATAGAATTAAATAGGAAAATTGAGAAGTGTACGATCTGTCCTCGATTGGTTGCATTTCGTGAATCTGTTGCCAGGAAGAAACGTAAGATGTTCGCGCATGAGGACTACTGGGGGAAACCTGTGACAGGTTATGGGGATCCTGACGCCGGGCTGCTGATCGTGGGACTTGCGCCCGCCGCTCATGGCGGCAACCGTACGGGGCGTGTATTCACAGGCGATAAATCAGCGGAATTCTTAATGGCCTGCCTTTATGAAGCCGGCCTTTCCAATCAACCCTCTTCGATCAGACGCGGAGATGGTTTAGAGCTTATCGACGGCTATATGACCCCGGTCCTGAAGTGCGTACCTCCTCATGATAAACCAACTGCTGAGGAACTGTCAAATTGTTTTTCTTATTTTGAGCAGGAATTGTCAGAATTGAGATCACTGAAAGTGATCATCGCGTTAGGAAAGGTGGCATTTGATTCGTGTTTGAAGTACTTTCATACCCATTCTCCAATAATAAAAAAGAATTATCCATTTGGGCATGGAAATTGGTATAAAATGCCCGGGGAACACAATTTGGTGAGTTCTTTTCATCCCAGTCCCAGAAACGTAAATACAAAAAGATTAAGTCAAGAAATGATGGTGAGTTTACTGTTATCAATTAAAGGAGTACTTTAATGAAGAAACTGGTGTTTTTAACCTTATTATTAGCACTGCCGATCCTCCCTGGTTTTGGGCAGGTCAAAGACCTTACGCTGGATGATATTTTTTTAAATCGAACTTTAAAGAATGCATCACTTCATGAATGGAAGTGGCATCCCGATGGAACCGCCTATGTATTTTTTGATAGGGATTCCGTCGATGTTGACTATTCAATCTACCGGGTCGATAATGTTTCCGGTGACACAACGCTTTTTCTCAGTGATTCACAGATCCAGTATGAGGACCAGCGGCTGAAGCCCACCAATTACTGGCTACCTGATAAAGGGGATAAAGTTCTTATACAGACAAAACGGAAGCGTATCTGGAGACATTCAAGATCAGGGATCTATTATGTATTTGATCTTAAGAGGGAAAAAATGATCCAACTTGCCGACGGGGAACGGCTGCGTAATGTCAAATTAGCTCCCGGCGGGAAGATGGCTGCTTATGTCAGGGCGGATAATAATCTTTATGTAGTTGACATGAACAGGTTCAAGGAACGTCAGTTGACGAAGGATGGATCGAAAGATATCCTGAACGGTCACCTGGGGTGGGTATACGAGGAGGAATTTGGTTCGCATGACGGCTATCGCTGGTCGCCTGACGGACAAAAAATTGCTTTCTGGCGCGAGGATCAGTCGAACGTAAGGTCGTTCACATTGATGGATGAGATGGGTCAGTATCCAGAGACCCAGGAGATCCATTATCCCAAGGTCGGAGAAACAAACCCGACAATGGATATTGGCATCGTCGATGTTCGCGGGGGACGAACAAGATGGCTTGATATTAACAATGAAGAAGAGGTATATCTTCCCCTGATCCGCTGGGAGAAGATTCCTGGTGAGGACAATGCAGGAAGCGATCTATTTGTATACAGTACTAACCGGCTTCAAAATTACCTGGAAATATTCCGATTCAATGTAAAGTCGGGCAGGGGTGAGCGCCTGATCACCGACAGCAGCAAAGCCTGGCTGAGCATCCTTGATGATATTCAATTTTTCAGTGACGGGTCGTTCATTCGTGCCTCTGAGAAGTCAGGATTCAATCATATTTATCATTACAGCGCCGTGGGAGAATTGATCAACCAGGTAACAGACGGCAACTGGGAGGTCAGTCTCATTAGCGGCGTGAATGCAGACGAACAGAAGGTCTTTTTTACCGGCAAACGGGAGTCAGTGATCGAAAGTAATCTCTACTCGGTCAATCTCGATGGGACCGGTTTGCAGCTGTTGTCGGATGATCCCGGGTGGCATATTATAACGATGAATGAGCAAGGGACCTATTATATTGATTCATTCTCCAGTGCCAGTGTTCCGGTAAAATTCTCATTGCACGAAAATTCAGGACAAAAAGTCCGTGATATCAGCATTACCAAGCTGGGTCAATACGAAGATTTCGGGTGGAATTACCCGGAATTTCTGAATATTAAGACCAGTGATAACGGAACGGTGCTGAATGCGATGATCCGCTATCCGAGAAATTTTGACCCATCGAAAAAATATCCTGTGATCGTTTACGGATATGCCGGGCCGGGCAGCCAGGTCGTCGTTGACCGCTGGGACCGTCGGGGCTGGCATCAATACCTGTCGCAGCTGGGATTTATCGTCTTTTCTGTTGATAATCGCGGTACCGGTGGAAGGGGCACTGATTTCAAGTACCTGGCTTACATGGATATTGGCAAATGGCCGGTCCACGATCATATCGAGGGCGTAAAATACCTCCGGTCGCTGCCCTATGTGGATCCGGGCCGGATCGGCGTCTGGGGCTGGAGCGGCGGCGGTTACCTGACCATCATGTGTATGACAAAGGGGGCGCCCTATTTCCAGGCCGGGGTGGCCGTGGCGCCGGTCACTGATCTAAGGCTCTATGATACGATCTGGACGGAACGGTATATGGGACTCCTGTCTGAGAACCAGGCCGGCTATGAGAATGCATCGGCATTCACTTACCAGGACCGCCTGGCGGGTGATCTGCTTATTATCCACGGCACCCGTGATGACAATGTGCATCCCCAGCACACGCTGCAGTACATGAAAAAAGCGGTGGATGGTGGAAAACAGGTGGACATGCTGTACTACCCGAACAAGAACCACAGCATTCGCGGCCGGAAGACACAGCACCATCTGTACACATACATGACCGATTATTTTCTTGAGAAATTGATGAAATAACCGCCATTTGCATTGGAGTTCGGTTTTATTCACGTTAAATTTTGCGCGCTTTTTGACCATGTATTGGGGCCGTAGCTCAGTTGGGAGAGCGCTTGAATGGCATTCAAGAGGTCCTCGGTTCGATCCCGTGCGGCTCCACGTTATTTAATGTACTGTAATTAAAGTGGTTAAGATTTGTGGATTGTAAAGTTTTGACCCTTTTATTTTTACCCTAGATGTCCATAATTGTACATATTTGTCTATAAATGAGTATAATAAACCGGATACAGACTGGATACCGAATTTTATTGTGATTAATGGTAAAACAGCGGATTGACAGGCCAGCGTCTACCGAGGAGAAATAGGGGCTAGGTTGCTGTGAGGTTGCTATTATGCCTCAAAACAGAGCGTTTTTCTGAGGTTTTGATCTCCAACCAATCCCATTTTTTCAATTAAAGAAGGGGTGGTATGACGCCCACCGGGGGATGGGTTATATATACATATACATCCCACACATATTTTTCTCAGATTTCTGATTGTTTAAATAGTTATCAAACATTACCTTGAAACACTTCTCAAGACGATAAAGGGAGGGGAATCATTAAGATCTTGATACCTTTAATGTGCTTAGTAAATATGTTGATTGCACAGGAAGCACTAAAAGTGGAAAGTGCTATTACCTGTAAAATGTGTCATTTAGAAATTTATAACGACTGGTCTAACTCTCAACACGCTAGGTCTACGCCTGAAAAAAATATCCTGTTTGCAAATATTTATCGATTATCCCAAGAAGAAACCCAAAGTCAAACAAAATTATACTGTATTCGCTGTCATGCCCCGGTTTCGCAGATCAATGGTGATGTGGACCTAAAAATGGATATTACTAATGAGGGAGTGACCTGTGATATTTGTCATTCAATTCGAACCCTCACAGATCATCCTGATAATTGGCCAAATATATATGAACCAGGTGCAGTAAAGCGGGGTCCCAACAGGGAGACTAACAGGGAGATAAAAGTTAGAAATCATGAAATTGTTTTCTCTGATCTATTCGAAAATAGCCGTCTATGTTCCGGTTGCCACGGTGATATGCTGGATATTCCTGGAACTCGTAGTTGTGGAAACCTAACGATCTGTGATACCGATTTCGAGTGGCAGGGTACGGCACAAGCTGTCGCAGGAAAATCTTGTGTTAATTGTCATATGGTTGGGGCAATGGATCAGATTACAGTCAAGAAAAAAGAGAAGCATTTTCAACACGATTTTTCAGGTGCTTATTCTCCAGCGATGTTGCAGCAAGCAGTTGATTTGACTCTAGATATTAAGGAGTTTGAGAACGAAATTATCGCTAATGTCGAAGTGGTTAATGTAGGTGCTGCTCATTTAGTACCCACAGGTCCACCGGCTCGTATGGCATTCGTAAAAATAACTGCCCTGGATAAAGCCGAAACGGTTGTGTGGAGTAATTTCATTGAAAACCCTGTTAAAGAGGATCCGTTCGGTGTTTTTCATATTGTATTTGCAAATCTAGAAGGTAAAGTCCCTTCCATGCCGTGGTTAGCATCCAGGATTGTGAAGGACACGCGCTTAAGACCCGGCGAAACTAGGAACTTGGTGTATAAGTTACCTGCCTCAGGTGTTGAAAAAGTGGTAGTAAAGCTATTCTATCGATTAGCTCCACCTCCTTTGCTTGATAGATTTGAAATAACTGATGAAACTCTGAAAAAGGCATATTTAATGGCACAAGTGGAAACATTTTTACCAATCCAATGATAGATTAACACATGATTACATTCATATTAAACCACGCACCCTATGGGACCGAAAAGTCGTACCATGCTCTGCGCATGGCTTTATCGATAGTGAAGAAGAAAGAATCGGTCAGAATATTTATGCTGGATGATGGCATTTTCAATGGGGTTAAAAATTAAAAAACGCCCGATGGCTATTTTAATATCGAACGAATGTTTAAGAGTCTTATTAGACGCGGAATTAATGTCCACACCTGAGGAACCTGTTGTGATGCCCGGGGGGTATCGGATAAAATGCTTATTGATAGTGTCGTAAAAAGTGGTATAGATACGATTGCTGAGTGGACCGTTGAGAGTGAAAAAGTACTCACGTTTTAAGGTTGAATAATAACCAGCACAATTATTGGACAATTTTCTTAGTAAGTATTATAACAATTATTCAGACTTAAACCGAGATTTACATATTTCCAACCAAAACCATCTTCCGGTGTAATGTGCCCATTGATAATGGAATGTTTGTAGATTCATTTGATATGTATAAAAAACAGGTAAATCTTGCAGATTTTATAGTCGGTCATATCCGAAGAAATCCAGTCATGGGTGATACGTTGGAAGGGATTACAGGGTGGTTGCGAGAGAAGGAGCGGATTAATTGCACTAGAGTTGATGTAGCATCTTCTTTGGCAAGTTTGTTACAGGATGGAATCATCAAAGAGAATGTGACCAGAGAAGGGACTATATTTTATATGGTTAGGGACAAAGGAAATCAGGATTAATATAATCTATATTTTGATTGATTTGGCGATCGATATTGTCTAACACATATTTTTCTAAAATCCATAGTAGCGGGGGATAGATTTGAACTCCCGACCTCCTGCTCCCAAAGCAGGCGCGTTCTCGTCAGTCAGGAATACTTTGTATCCCTAATATCCGTATCCCAAATCAGGTAAAACAAGACAAATATAGTCAATCTGAGTACTTTGCAATCAGCTCTTGAAACCGAGGATGATCACGCATAGGATCCCAAAATGGACTTAATTTTAAATCCCATGTTGTAAAGGGATACGGTATTGATAAAAGAAGCTCAATCTCATCAAGGGCTTTATCATATTCACCTACCATTGAATAAATATAAGCCAGCCACCTATGGTGGTGAGGAGCCCTGAATGCATTTTTACTTATCGGTTGTAATTCAACGGCTTTTTTTGCTGATTGGATAGCTTTTTCCTTCATTCCCAAACCAGCATATACCAACCCAAGGTAACTATAATTATCAATGCTGTGAGGAGCTGTTTGAACCAGGCGTTCATAAACGACCCTGGCGGAGTCCAGATAAGTTTTAGCCTGATCTTCTTGACCAATAAACCAGTAAGCAATCCCTTTATAAAGAAAATAATCATCAAAATCGGGAAATGGTTCAACCGCGTCTAATAATTCCTGAAATCTTCGTAACCATATATCTACCTCAAATCGATACTTGAGCATTCTTCGTTTACCTGCACTTTGGATACCATCCTCAATGATCCGAGAGGCTTTTTCAGTATCTCCGTATCCCATCAATACTATTCGGGCTTTGTCCGTATATTGGTAGGGTACTTCTGGAAGTGAAACAATGCCTTTATCAATATAATACACCGCCTTGTCCCAGTCACGCATACGTGCATAAAATGCAGTAACAAACAGAGCCATGTTTAATCCATGAGGATCCAATTCATAGCTTTTTAGTAAATACCGTTCAGCTTTGTCCCATTCTCCAAGAGCCA
>JAZGBQ010000261.1:0-3824 GCA_036476435.1 Fidelibacterota bacterium | reverse complement strand
ATTGTCATAGAAACCAAAATCGATTGTATGATCAACTTGACCGTCGGTCAAAGTAACATCCGCAGGATGCGAATTGCTATCAACACTGGGATCGGATCCTTGCTCAACTAAAGTCCAGACCCAATTGCTCCCAGAAGGAAGTGTAACTGCATTTACAAAAACCTGATAATCACCGGCACAGAGGCCTGCAAATTCGTAATAACCATTTGCATTGGTACGTGTCCGTCGAATTTCCACGCCGTTCTGTTTAAGTCTTACCATTACATCTTCTAGACCGGGCTCACCTTGATCCTGAATACCATCTTGGTTTAGGTCGTTCCAGACAAAATCACCTATTGCTGCATCGCATTCAATATAGAAACCAAAATCGATTGTATGATCAACCTGACCGTCGGTCAAAGTAACATCCGCAGGATGCGAATTGCTGTCAACACTGGGATCGGATCCTTGCTCAACTAAAGTCCAGACCCAATTGCCACTTGGAAGCGTGACTGCATTTACAAAAACCTGATAATCACCGGCACAGAGCCCTGTGAATTCGTAATAACCATTTGCATCGGTACGTTTCCGGGCAATTTCCACGCCGTTCTGTTTAAGTCTTACCATTATATCTTCCAGACCGGGTTCGCCTTGATCCTGAATACCATCTTGATCCAGATCATTCCAGACAAAATCTCCTATTGCTCCAGAACAATATCCTGGGGCGAGAATGATGACATTATCTAATCCACCGGAACCGTGAATAAAGACTTCCATCAGTACAACATCAGCAACACCATCAGGAAATGCTTGTTGGAACGTATCACCTTTATACAGTCCATTATCACCGGTGTTTGGGTAGATAAAATCGACCGTACCGCCACCTCTTAGATGAAAAACGATATTTGGCACTTGTTCGTTGTGTTCAACATCGATTACCATCCCTGCAATCACAGTGGCCCAGCCGTCTCCGACTCCTGAAAAATCGAATGTCATAAGACCGTTCAGATCACCCGTGTCATCGGGATCATCGATAAATCCGATAGGTGGATTCACATCTACCATATTCTCAGCTAGGATGAGAATTTTACCTAATGCTATATCATTGATGAATGGACCGCTTTCACCGCCAGCGCCGACACCTGGTCCGCTAGGTACGGCGACCTCATTCGGACTGCCAAGATCAAAGTCCAGTCCTGATGGAACTGATGAATTGAATACAATGGCCACATTCTCGGTTCCGCTGGTAGAATGGGAACCATGCACACCTACAATTCCGGCACTCCCAAGGTTAATTTCATCAACGACTTCGCCAGTCTGAAATTCCTCAAAATCAATGGTATATTTATCACCATTAACCAGCAACAATGATGGGCCGGTGATGCTTGCTGCATCACTATCAACTGCCAGCAATAGTTGATTGCCGGTGCTTACCTCATCATTTTGAGTTGAATCCCTGGGATCAGGACCTAAGAGTTTGTCACAGCCATAAAACGCAATTAATGATATTCCGAACAATATCATTAGCTTTTTGAAGAATGACATATTTATTCCTCCCAATTAATTAGTAAAAGCGCAAATTCTACCACATATCCTCACAAACTAAATCTCACGGTGAACAACGGGGGCGTATAGCACAGACCGTATAACGTACTGCAGCAATTCCTGCAGATACCAGTAGAGTTAACTCCTGATAGTTATACAGATGGGGTTAAAATAAAGAAGTCCCACATCTCACCTTCTCACCAAAGAAGGTTTGAAATTATAGTATAAATCACTTATTGTCAATTTCTAAAACCCTGAAAATAGCATTCGATTTTCCTGAGATGCAAAAAATCAAGAATTGATATATCTTTTTAATAATATTTAGTATACCGGCTTGTAACCAAATCCATTTTTTTCAATCATTTTCTGTTTTTCAGTCCATTTCGGACTGGGTGGGGAATGGAGATGTGAAGTTCACCCAAATTAGTATAACTTTCGCCGGTTACGATAAGCTCTCTTTTCATCGTTCTTAACTCCAAGTAAGCGAATGAATAATAATGGTCTAAGTGGGTAAGTATTTGCAAGTATATGGCTTAGTCTAATTGGTAAATACTTCAGTATACTTTCGCATAAGACAACAGGAAATATTGGCATTCTGATGTATTTGTTCATTACTTTGATGCACATCATTACTTTTGAAAATCCAGCGTTTTTAAATAGCATACTTAATTCAGTGACAGTGTATTCTTTTAGATGAAAACCGGTAGCTACTGTATCGAAGTACTTCGAGATATCATGAGGGCCATTTAGCCGATTGGGTGTTAAGCACAAATATTCACCACCTGGAGCAAGCGCTTCAAAAATGTTCTTTAGTTGATTAGAAGCATCATCTGGATGTATGTGTTCCATAAGTTGATTAGAGTAAACGATATCAATGCTGTTTTTCGGCACTGGTATACTGCATCCGTCCGATAAGAGTAATTTAAAATTTCTGGGAATGTTCGAAGATTCAGTAATTGTTTTGCTAACATCAACGGCATAAACCTCTTTCACAAAATTAGCCACATGGAAGGCTAAAGCGCAGCTACCAGGACCTACCTCTAGGAAAGATTTATTTTCATCCAGCATACTGCTGAGAATTTGTATTTGCCTCTGTACTATCTTTTGCTGTAATTCAGGCGATTTTTTTCGGATTAGTATTGGGAGATCTGGAACTAGGCGGAATAGTTCTTCATAGAGAGAGCTATATAACGTACGCCTCTCCTTTCTGGATGCATTTCGTAACTTATCAGCAAGTTTCCTCTCAACCTCATAATGTTCTCGAATTTGCTTTACCGTCCTTTGTTCATCTTTGTTTAGTTTTTTAATCATGGTGACTATCGTGGTGAGCGGGCTATCAAGTGTTGTTTTTTTCTCAGTACTGAACCTGTCCATATAGTCTCTAGCTTAACTCGAATAAATTACTCTAACCAGTCTCTATTGATTGAACCACTTTCTAAGTTAGTATATTCTGACTAACAATAATTTTATCACGCCCCAAATAATAAATAATTCAACAAGAATTTAATCAATAATCGCTTTACTAGGTTTTATTCATCTTAATCTAATCCTTAAGAAAATTCAAATTTTTAGTCTGAAATAGACCGGGTAGAGGTTAGGGATGTAAAATCGATAAGCAGAGTTGAGTAATTTCCTCTGGACATTGTTTAGATAATAACGGGCCAATTAAATAATAGTTTAAGTTCGCGTGCTGTATCCAAAAGTGCTATCCAATTCCCTTGCCATTTTAGTTTTATTAGCTTCCGAGATCCAATCCCCATGAAATTTGTAATAAGAATAATGTGGATGATTCTTTGAAAAAGATTTATGCTTGTGCAGGAAATCATCTAAGGAGCAAATAAATTTTGCCGGATTCCCTGCAAATACTGTTTGTTCAGGAATGCTTTTAGTGACTACTGAACCTGCTCCTATTATAGAATTTGGTCCGATAGTAACATTGGGAAGCACTAGTGATTTCGCACCAATAAAACTGTTATCAAGAATCCTTATTTTGCCAATGAGTGTTTTATTAAGATGATAATTCATTGAGGCGTCATGAGTAAAAAAATGGCAATTTGGTGCAATTCTGACGTTGTTGCCAATTTCAATTAAAAATGGTCTTGACATATCAAATATTGTCCCGTGTCTTATAGTAACGTTTTCCCCAATGACTACACCCATTTTTTTTAAGCTTTTAACGCGTTTGCTACTACTTCTTGGATCATAAAGAAAAAGAAAAGTGCGACGATATTTATGAATTTTATCAAACAGCTTATTACTATTACTCATATCCAATCCTGTTATTTTTGTTTGATAATATA
>JAZGBQ010000260.1:0-7372 GCA_036476435.1 Fidelibacterota bacterium | reverse complement strand
CTGAGAAATGGGAATCCTTTGGCCGTACCAAGCCCGATGATTGGGTCGATCTGCAGGTAAAGGATGCAAAACGCGGACTGGCAATAAGCCATGCGGGAGTAGGATCACATGTTACATCGACAATCCTTATCCACCCGGACCATCAGCTCGAGAGGAGGACTTAATGGGAATTAAAAAAGATCGAGGCCAGGTCAGTGTCGAGGGCGGACGATACCGGTTTCAAGGCGCCTTTCATTTTGCATATCCTAACTCACCTATCAGAAACGAATCCGGCCAACTTATGGGGGTTACAAATCCCCGGGACTTGACGCATGTTCACATGTATGGCAGCGAGGCCCCGTTCTTCGAAAGCCTGAAGGATGGTAAATTATTAGGAACCCGCTGTGATAATCCTGACTGTGAAAGTACCGGAACGGTTAACGTGCCGTTTAAAATTCACTGTCCCGATTGCCTTGTTAGAAATACGATCGTCGATATCACTGATATCGCAAAAAAAACCGCCACTGTGCATACCTTTATGGTCACTGAAAGAACCGGGGCTTTCAATACATTAGAAAAACCTATAAGGTTCATTAACATCGAATTCAGCGGCGTTGCGACTGTTCTGATGAGCTATCTTTCAATTGGCGAACCGAAGATGGGAATGAAGGTCATTCCAATTTTCAAGAAGGAGAATCCTTCATATACAATTCTTGATCTGTCCTGGGTCCCGGACGGAACCACTGAGGAAAAGCTGCCGGATGGATTTTCGTTCTGACAAATCTAAATCGGCCTAGAGCAACATTTCGGTTCAGCAAGTTTATCATGCTGATATCTTTGTACAACCATCAATGGTGAAAAAAATCAGAACGAAATGGGATCGTCTGTAGGAATACTGAAGATCCAATTGTTGATCCCTCATTCCCGATCTTTAAAGGATAAGCGGAAGGTGGTGAAACGGATAAAGGACAGGGTGAGCAATAAATTCAATGTAGCCGTTGCAGAGACTGATTTTGTCGATAAATGGCAGCGAGCCGAAATATCCGTCGTCACTGTGGCTAACGATTACAAAATTGTAGAGTCGCGGCTTCAGAAAGTACCGAATTTTCTTGAAGGTTTAATTACCGGAGAAGCAGAGATCATAAAACAAGAAATGAAATTTCTATAGATCCCCAGTCTGTTAATTTTCTATTTGTTCTATAAGATTGGTAAGGATATTTTTAAGCACTCTTTTCAGGCAACCAAAAGGGAATCAAGATTCATGAGTAAAACCAAGATCATCTGTACCTGGTCAGGTCCGAGAAATGTATCAACTGCTTTGATGTATTCCTTCTCGCGGCGGGATGATACTGCGGTGATTGACGAGCCGCTGTATGCCCATTATCTGAATCTGGTAAATAAAGGCCCTTCCGGGAAATCAAATCTGATTCTTTCCATGGATAACAATGGAGAAGGGGTAATACGAGAACAAATTATGGAAGGAAAAAATAAACCCGTCCTGTTTATTAAAAACATGGCACATCATTTGAGCATGATCGATCCTTCCTATTTAGCTCATTTTTCAAATATTTTTTTGATACGAGATCCGGAAGATATGCTCACGTCGTTAATTAAAAATCTCCCGAATCCATCCCTGGAAGACACGGCCTACAAAACACAATATGAAATGTACAGGTTTTTAGATGGTATCGGTGAACACTCGGTCGTCCTTGACGCACGGGAGCTGCTCCAGAACCCGGAAACGATTCTTAAGAAATTATGTCGTCAATTGAAGATTGACTTCTATCCTGCCATGTTAAAATGGAAACCTGGTCCCATACCTGAAGCTGGAATTTGGTCAAAGTACCGGTATGAAAATGTTCATGAAACAACCGGATTTACGTCTTATAGAAACAAAACAGATAAAGTGCCGGATAAGCTGACAGAATTATTAGATGATTGTGAACGATATTATAAGCGGTTATTTAAAGTGGCTCTAAAAGCAAATTGAACCGCCGGGATATGAAATAGATGATATAAGTGGTACTATACCTATTTCGAAAGATTACCAGATCTTATAATTATTCAGTGCCATTTACTTAGAATCCAGGTTAAAGAGACTTAAATTCGCCGGACATTGGTGATGATGTTAATCATATGAAACCTGTCCGGACACCTGTGCTGTATGTACTGATGTTTTCTGCGATGATCCTGTGGGGATTGTCCTGGACCAACGGAAAGATACTCGGTGGCTACGTGGAAGCTCCGATCCTGATGTTCTGGAGATTCATCTTCTCTGCGGCCGCTTTATTCCCTTTAATGGTCTTTCTGGGTATTCCCGCTGCGCTTTCAAAAAAAAGTTTTGGCCATGTTATCCTCGGAGCCATATTCCTGACTCTTTACAATATCTTATATTTTACAGGGACAAAGATCGGAAATGCCGGGGCGGGCGGTGTGCTTGTTACAACGCTTAATCCGCTGCTGACATTTTTTTTCACAACTATGTTCCTTCGGTACAAATTAACATTAAAAGACGGAATAGGTCTGGCACTGGGATTTTGCGGGTGTTTGATCATGCTTAATATCTGGCAGATATCGAAAGACCTGTTGCTACAGAGTGGAAACCTCTACTTCCTGCTTTGCGCCACGGTTTGGGCTTTTCTAACCATTACAACATCCCGTGCGAGAGATCATATGTCTGTGCTGAATTTCAGTTTCTGGACCTTCCTGCTGTCAGCGTTTATTACCCTACCCTTCATACAGGTCACACCCCTAATTATATTTGAAATGGATACGACATTCTGGTGGAATCTGGTGTCTATTTCATTCGGAGCGATGGCTTTCGGTACAACGATTTACTTTATTGGAGCCGCTCAATTAGGATCAGAGAAAGCCAGCTCGTTTATCTTTACGGTGCCTTTATTCGCAATGGGCTTTTCAATGATCTTTCTTGACGAACGGCTCACATGGGCCACAGCCGCCGGTGGAGCATTGGCAATGGCTGCAGTTTATATGATAAATCAAAGAATTGCGATCAAGATCGATCCTGATCAATGATAACAGTTCAAATCAGGATTCAGCGAGAAATTTTGCTCTTTGTTCCTGCAGATATGTATCTTCAGGTTGAAGTTTGATACATTCATCGATAACGGTAACAGCCTCTGCGATCCGACCCATTTTCCAGAAGACTTCGGCTTTGGTATCCATTATACCCACGAGAGTCTCAACATCCTCCGCATCAACTAAGGCGATTCCCTTCTCTACTATGATGATGGCATTCTCAAGATTCATTTCCAACTGACTCATTCTCCAGGCATAGCTGTTATACAGACTGGGGCTTACATTACCATGATCTTCCATGTATTTAATGAATTCCAGATATACGGCCGCTTCGGACGCTTTATTCTTATCTTTCCGATGAATGCTGAGGATCTTCCTGAATGCCTGTTCAGCGTATTCACTGCCTTCATGTGAATTAATAAAATCCTTTAATCCCTGCGAATCTCTTTCCAAAGCGGAATTGTTTTCTACAATTTTATATTCAGCTAATTCCGTCACCCCTGAATCGATCTCGTGAAGGGTCTCCCAGACGTCCACAGCTGATCCAAAGTCCTGTCTTTCTTCATACTTTTCGGCCAGTTTATTCCATAATTCAATATTGGATGGATCATTTTTCAAGCGGCTGTTGATGTCAGAAACGGTGTATTTATTCTCTTTGATGCGCGAAATTTCTTCAATAAACACATCCGGCGGTCTATATCCTGTTATCCTGTCAATCTCCTTTCCATCCCCGGAGACAAAAATAATTGTCGGATAACCTAATAAGGTATACTCATTTACTATATCTATGCCTTCCCCGACTTCCCCATTGATGCGTTTTAACGTAAAATTTTGATTAACATACTCTATTACCCGGCTATCTGTAAACGTCTCAGCTTCCAGTTTTTTACACCAGTTGCACCAGTCGGTATAGAATTCAAGCATGAGGGGTTGTTCGATCCTCATTTCCAGCAGATCATTAAATGCACTTTCCTGCCAAATTATTTCGACCGGTTTTTTTTCAAATCCTGCCGTCATAAGTAGAACTATTACTGGCATCAGGATCAGCATTGTCGTTTTTCTCATTTAGTAACTCCGTGTAAGGTCAAATAGCTTCCATTAATCTATCGCGTATAAATTTAGGCGGTCTTATAGCTTTTCCATTCGTGTTGGTGAATGCATGTATTGTATAACCATCTGCAAGCAAGATTTGTTTCCGGTCAGAAAAAACTGAGTAATCTATCCTCAGTGTCGATCTCGGAAGTTCTTTAATGATCGATTCAATTTGGAGCATCTCTTCAAATTTTGCTCCAACCTTATAATTGCAGTGGGCACTGATAACAGGAAGCATCGTACCGTTTTTTTCTATTTCAGTTACTCCCAGGCCGATGCTTTTCAATAATTCCGTTCTGGCTGCTTCGAAAAGTTCAAAATAGCGCGAATAATAGACGATCCCCATCTGGTCAATATCTTTATAATAGATTTTACTCTGGTAAGTGTGTTTGATCACTTTTTTCAGTAAACTCGCCAAATGCAGAATAGCGTTCAATTCTATCATTAAGGAATGCGTCACGGTTGGTTTTTAACAGCGGTTTTAATTCTTCCAGCAGTACATCCTTTACACGATCAAATGTTTCTTGCGGATTCCGGTGTGCGCCGCCGAATGGTTCTTCGATAATCCTGTCACAAATACCCAATTTTTCCAGGTCCTCAGGAATGAGTTTGAGTGCCTCGGCAGCGTTTTTAGCTTTTGATGCATCATGCCAGAGGATCGATGCACAACCCTCGGGGCTGATGACAGAAAACCAGGTATTTTCCAGCATCAGCATTCGATCACAGACCCCAATTCCCAGGGCTCCGCCGCTGGCACCCTCACCGATCACAACGGCGATAATTGGAATTCGAAGCCGAGACATCTCCATAAGATTCTTTGCAATAGCTTCTGCTTGACCCCGTTCTTCAGCCCCGATACCAGGATAAGCGCCCTGTGTATCTATTAAGGATATAACGGGTATGTTAAATTTCTCAGCTAGCTTCATGATCCGGCGTGCTTTTCTATATCCTTCCGGCCGCATCATTCCAAAATTACGAAATAAATTCTCCTTAAGATTGCGGCCTTTTTGCTGACCTATATAAACCACGGTATATTCTCCCAATTCACCAAAACCGCAGACCACAGCATGATCATCGGCAAAATAACGATCACCGTGAAGTTCAATAAAATTATCTGACCAGGAATGTATATAATCCAGGCTGTAGGGCCGTTCAGGGTGCCTTGCCATCTGTACGCGCTGCCATTGTGTTAAATTGGAATAAATACTTTTGATCAGGCGCTTCCGTTTAGCCAGCAACTTATCAATATCTGCCTTGTCACTTTCGTCAATTTTACCAAGTGCTTGAATCTCGGCTATTTGCTCGTCAACCTCTTGTACAGGTCTTTCAAAATCCAGGTAATAACTCATAATCTCACGAAAATAAAGTTTTCATTATTATCTCCAGGTCAAGGGTGAGACTCTGATTCTGAACATAATAATGGTCCATTATGGAGTTTTCGCCCGAAACAATTTTCACATTCCGCACTTTGGCAAGGCCTGTTATTCCAGGTTTGCAGATGAGCTTCGGGTCAGGATTTGTCGTATCGATCAATGAAGAACCCACAAAACTGATTTTTCCTTTGAGAACTGCCCAAATCAAGAGCAATTCCCTGAGAAACCTGCTTTTGTTTTTGAATTCCGATACATTGAACCGTTTTCCATTTTCGCCCCAGTATTCCTTTGACGCGGTGGAACCAATGATGAAATGAATTGCGATTAGCGGTGAAAATACTATCAAAACAAGCACTGATCCCAGTATATCAAATAGTCTCTTTGAGATCCGATGCAGCCGGTGAAACAGTGAATATTCGATATTGACAAAACAGTAGTCACCAACCTCTTCAACAGAAGATTTTCCCAGTAGAATTTCCTGGTTACGCGGAACCATCCTGTACGTCAATCTAAGGTCCCTGGTTTTATTCATGATCGATAATATTTCTTCATTAGTGAACCCGCTTGATGAAAAAATAATTTCACGAATAGCATGGGTCTTGATAATATCACGCACATCTGTCAATGCTCCCAGGAATGTATTCGGCAGCTCATCCTGTTCCAGGGAAAGTTTTCTATCACAAAATCCGACTATATCCAATCCGGTGTCAAATCTTTTTTGAATATTTCCTGCAATTCGCAAGGATTCAGGATCCGTCCCGATCACCAACGCTTTCCGTGAGAATAAAACATGGTGTTTCTCCTTTACTGGTTTTAATACACCGCGGGACATAAGGTAATGTGCGAGGACCCTCCAGCCGGGGATCAGAACAGTGATAATCGCTGTGGCGAGAATTATCACCAGCCGTGAGAAAGCATATTGTTTGAAGAAATAAGTAAATGCAACAGCTATAAAAAATCCTGATACAGAAGCTAATATGGCACGCGTATAGGACAATATATAGCGGGTATAAAGTTGGAAAAGTGATCCTACTACCAACCAAAAGAATATATACACGGCGGGCACTAACCCTCGTGTAACCAGTATCGGCTCGAAATTGTTAAACCTTACCGGGATTGCGATAAGAAATGCGACCAGAACGACCAGCGCATCCAGACCGATTGATATGAGGAGTGAACGCCATTCCTCCAAAATCGACATAGCTTTACGAATTGATATTCCAAGACGAATGGTAAAATTCATTAGCATACTCTGGCCGCGGGAAAAATGTTTATTTGAGAAAAGGATCATGGCATTGTAAAAAGCGTTTAAGCTGTCATAAGGAGCAGTCTTTACGGATTCACCCTGGTAATGAACTATCTGCGTGACTGGAAAATAATGGATCTCATATCCAGCCTGTTTGATGCGATAGCAAAGGTCCAGGTCTTCACCAAACATGAAAAATTGCTCGTCAAACCCGTCCAGCCGGTTAAACAGTTCCTGCCTGACGAACATACAGGAACCGCTGATGGCATCGACTTTATGGATCTTATCCGGATCAAGATAAGTGAGATTATATTTACCAGCCCATCGCGAATTAGGGAACAGAGCTGTCAAACCTAATAATTTTGGTAATGCTACACCGATAGTCGGAAACGAGCGCTTGCAGGCAAGCTGCAGAGATCCATCGGCATTGAGGATCTTTGGTCCGATAATTCCTGCGTCAGGATGCTGTTCCAAGTATTCTACAAAAGTCGATATTGTATTTTCCTGTACAATTGTATCTGGATTTAAAATTAATAGATATTCACCGGTTGCTTTTCCCGCGGCTTGATTGACGGCTTTCCCA
Source organism: Fidelibacterota bacterium (assembly GCA_036476435.1). GTDB lineage: Bacteria > Fidelibacterota > Marinisomatia > Marinisomatales > JAHJCW01 > JAZGBQ01. Next base: position 60 of record JAZGBQ010000260.1, on the reverse strand, counting down.
AATCCGACATTTACACTATTTTTATCAACCATGATATCCGGGAAACTTTTTTGAATAACA
>JAZGBQ010000026.1:0-2278 GCA_036476435.1 Fidelibacterota bacterium | reverse complement strand
TAATTGAAAACGAAAAAGCATTTCAGACAATAAGAAAAAAGCAAATCAATGGAATGTATTTGTGCATACAGATTTTTAATATCAGTCGAATAGTAATGGTAATTTTAATCACATTAATTATTTTAATTAAATTTGCATAATGGCAGAGGATAAAAAATATACCAAAGCAGAATTATTAAAAAAATTGACTCCAAAGGAAAAAAAGTTCTGTCATGAATACATTATTGATTGGAACGGTTCAAGGGCTGCAAAAGAGGCTGGATACAGCGAAAAGACCCGTGCTGTGATTGCCTCAGAAAACCTAACAAAACCTTATATTACACAATACATCGACTTTATAAAGCATGATTACGAAAAAGAATCAGGAATATCTAAACTAAGGCAACTTAACGAACTGGCTAAAATAGCCTACTCAAATATATCTCATTTGCATGATAATTGGGTTGAATTAACCGATTGGGAAGAGATAAAAGAAAATAATCCTAATTGCCTTGCAGCGGTTGAAACTATTGATACAAAGACCGAAACACGGACGCATAGAACGGATGGAGACGACGAAAGCGAAACAGAAGTTGAATATGTAAAGTTAAAATTACATTCGAAACCATCAGCTATTGCAGAGATAAATAAAATAATGGGATATCATGCAGCCGAAAAGAAAGACCACACTAGTTCTGATGGCTCAATGACTCCAATAACAGGGATAACTTTTGATGAATGATATACATTGATGACAATGATAAACTTAACTTATCAAAGCTCTATAGTAATCAAAAAGCATTTATAAAATCTAAATACTTACATACTGGAATAGTTGGTGGTTATCAGTCTGGCAAATCTACAGCCGCAGCAGTAAAAGCAATTATTCATTTATTACAATACCCTGGCATTCCAATAGCCTACTATCTTCCAACTTATGGACTATTTGAGGATATGCTTATTCCTAAAATGACTGAGTTGCTTGAATCTATAAAGATTCCAATGCGTCATAATGTTAAACACTCTAAAATAATAACACCGCGTGGTGAAATATGGATGCGATCAATGGACACGCCCGATAGAATAGTTTCTTATTCTGTAGGTTATTCAATAATTGACGAGGTGGATGTGGTTCATTCTAACAAGCGGAAGGATGCGATGAAGCGGATTGCAAGTAGAAACTCATATAAAAAACCAACAGATAATCAAATGGACTTTGTGAGTACTCCAGAGGGATTTGCTTATATGTATGAATTCTTTGAAAAGAAGAACAACGACAACAAACTACTGCTCCGGTTAAGTACAATGGCTAACGAAGATAACTTAGCAGGGGGTTATATACAGGGATTAAGAGAACAATACACAGAGGAGCAATTAAAAGCATATCTAAACGGCGAATTCGTTAATTTAACTTCAGGAACAGTTTACTATAAGTTCAATAGGCAATTAAACAACTCATTAAGGATAGCGCAAAAAAATGATACTCTCTATGTTGGGCTTGATTTTAACATAAGCAATATGTCGGCAGTTATTCACGTAGTCGATGATAAGCCTGTTGCAGTTGATGAGATCACTAAGGCATACGACACAGAGGTAATAAGCCGCTTATTAAAAGAGAAGTATCCAACCAATAGAATATTGGTTTATCCTGATGCTAGTGGGTCGCAGAGGCAGACTAATGCCACTAAGACAGATATACAAATACTTAAAGATAACGGATTTATTGTTCGTGCTAAGTCCAAGAATCCATTCGTATCTGATCGAGTTAAGAACATGAATAGAATGTTTTGTGATGGGAATAATAATATTAACTACTTGGTGAATACAGTTAAATGTCCTGAGTACACGGAGTCACTTGAAAGATTAAGTTATAAAAATGGAGTACCGGACAAAACAAGCGGCTTCGATCACATAACAGAGGCCGGAGGTTATTTCATTTATTATGAATATCCATTAAAGAAAACTAAAACCGCAATCTACTGGTAAAAATCATACAACTGTAAAATAATTTGACAGTATTCATATTTTTTATATCTTTGTGTAAAATAATTACACATGGCGTTTGAATTAGACGAAGTAATTCAGATTATCAAAAATAATGAACAGGTTCCCAAATGGGTAACCAAGTCACGCGAAACTCATAAGACTTTACGAGCTTTAATTGATGGTGATGACTTCAAAACTGAGTTATCTAAGATTGAACACATTGAAAAGTCTGAAAAGAAATGGGAGGTTCGTAGGAAATATTCCCGATCGATAAAGGATGTAAATCAACGATTACTCAGACCAATTGACAATG
>JAZGBQ010000259.1:0-6120 GCA_036476435.1 Fidelibacterota bacterium | reverse complement strand
TCCAAAATTGCCCAATCCCGCATTCAGTCCTAGAGATGTCCCTTGTACTTTTTTGGGAAAGAAAAAACTGATATTACTCATGGAAGATGCGAAATTTCCACCACCAAAGCCTGACAGAAATGCCAGTATCTGGAATACCCATAAAGGTGTGTTTTTATCCTGTAAAAAAATTCCCGCACCGAACGCCGGGATCATTAGCAAGGCAGTTGTCAGAAAAATTGTATTTCTGCCGCCAGCAATACGAATGAAAAATGTGCTTGGTATTCTGAGTGTTGCACCAGTCAACCCAGCGATTGATGTTAAGGTGAATAATTCTGTCTGGTTGAACGGGAATCCAAGATTCAACATTTGTACAATAATAATACCCCACATCAGCCAGACAGCAACTCCACACAGCAGGCTGGGGGCCGATATCCATAAATTGCGGGTAGCTATCCTCTTCCCGGTACTTTCCCAGAAATCGGGATCTTCCACATTCCAATTTGAAATATTAATCATAACAAATCGAGTCTTTATTTGAATTTTTCAAAAGCACCTGCTCCTACTTTTCCTCCAGTTCAACGAGCAATTCCGGAGCGCGGGATTTCATCAGTTTGCGGACAACCAGATGAAGCCATATCAGACATACGAGAGCCAGGATAAAAAAGAATACCCAGGTAGTATTCCAAAAACCAGTTATCTGTAACATGTAGCCAAAAATTACCGGGCAGACAAAGCCGCCCAGCCCCCCCACAACACCGACGATTCCACCGACCACACCTACATCATCAGGAAAGTAATCCGGTATGAATTTATACACCGCTGCCATACCAATACCCATCATAATCCCAACTATGAAGACCAGGGACGTGAATATCCAGACATTAGCCTGGAAGAAGATATGGGTGATTCCCCTGGCAAGTAACTGTCTTTTGGATACAGTCTCTCCAATATGAACGATCGGTTCTTGCCAAAAACTTTTCTTCGGAAACACCAGTACATTGGGTTCAACTTCCAGTAAACCTGCCTGTGATTTGTTGTGGTAGTTATAGATCGTATCATCGACTTTAATCACTGTATCGGTAATCTCCATGACTACTCCGCTCTTAGCTGCCATAATACCTTCACCGGGTGACTGGATTTCCATGCGGGGTACAACCAATAACGCGCATGAAAATATGATAACACCAAGCACGACATACATAACTAATCTTGCACCAAATTTATCTGAAAGCCACCCTCCTGCTGCCCGGATCATCCCCGATGGTAAACTGAAGGTCGCTGCCATTAATCCAGCCAAAGCAACTGTCATCGTATATACATTGACGTAGTAAGGTATAAGCCATTGAGCCAGCGATACAAAACCTCCAAAAACAAGGAAATAATACAAGCCAAAGCGCCAGACGCGTAATTTTTTAAGGGGTGCCAGCCGTTGTTTTAGTGATTTCCCGGATTGTCCACTTGTAGTTTTGTTATAGGTCATAAAATAGAATACGATACCCATGATCAGAAGGATCAAGGCGTAATATTTAGGCATCATTCGCCAGGCATCAATATTGTTGCCTCCTTCGGTTAGCCGTCGCAAAAGTACAGGAGCCCCCATGCTGGTCAGAGCGGCACCAGCGTTTCCCGCCCCAAAAATGCCAAGCGCCGTACCCTGTTTTTCTTTTGTGTACCAGACTGAAGTATAAGCAATTCCCACTGCAAAAGAGGCACCACTGATACCGAAACCAAGACTTGCAATCATGAATCCACGGAAAGAATCCGCAAAACTAAGAAAAAAGGTCGCACAGGCTGCAATAATCATCAACACCGTATATACGATCCGGCCCCCGTATTTATCAGTTAATACTCCAACTGGTAACCGGACTAATGATCCTGTCAATACCGGTATTCCGATCAACCAGCCGATCTGCGCCTTGTTCCAAATATATGCACCGTTATCAACCAGGAATGTCACCAGGACACCATTCATCATCCACACAGCAAAACACACAGTAAAAGCCAGTGTGTTCATGGTAAGGACAATATTCGCTTTAGTTTTTTCACTTTTCACGGTATGGCTATACTCATATGTTCAATTTTTTGCAAAATTATCGCCTGGATCCTGACCTTTCCAATTGTTAAACAGACCGGCGATGAATAATAGTACAAAATATTTGTAATACATCAGTTGACCATTAAATCAGTTTGCATTATTGATAGGGTTTAATTCTCAAGATTATATTTCAAAATCTTTAATGTAAGCCAGTTTCGAATCGATTAATTCACTTAGCTCATTGACCCGATTATATTGTATCATTTCAATGATGAGTTCTTTAGCAACTTTCCATTCTTTATGAAATGGACAGGGCACATCATCACTGCACCCGGGAAATCCAATTACGCATTTAGCTAAAAAATCAGGTCCTTCAAATAATTGAGCAACTCCCAATAACGATATATCCCTGCTGGATTTACTAAGCGAAAATCCACCGTTTTTTCCTTTTTGTGATGTTATATAGCCATGCTGTCTCAAGGTCTGCAGGATTTTCCCTAGGAAATGCGGTGGGATACTTAAAGCATTTGAAATTTCTCTTTGTAAAGCAGGCTTTCCAATCGGTCTGCCTGCAAGATAAATAATTGCTTGGAATGCATATTCACATGATTTACTGAACAAAGTAATCATTACAAATTTTTTTCTCTTTAAGATATTCAGATATGAAAGTCCGAATATACAATTTTATAAAATTTCATGTCAAGAAACAATATGAGTTGATTCAAATAAAGAATAAATATTGGAAATATTTGGAACAGTAATCGATCGGACTGAAACAAGTGTCGCCTAATAATCATTATCCCCCCTTTCCCCGTTTTCTGCTGGTTTAGATGGTTTTCTCACTATTAATACATCAAAGAATTGTCAACCATTTGAAGGTAGTTTTGGCAAACTGGATGCCTTGTATTTTTTTAATTCTATCTCCTCTTTGATCGTGCATAATGCGTGATTCCACAAAACATCATGCATGAATTTTGGAAATAATACCTTACCACTCCCCCAAATTATCCTGCTCCAAAAGTTTTTACCACGTTTGTAATTAAAAGCTGCATAGATAGATAGCTTATTGTTACCATCAGAGGTTGGTGCAACATTTAGAACGAGTTTCCCATCTTCCATTAGCCGTTCGTCAACATGATAAAGGAGGGTCCCCAAACCGACTTTTTTGGTCAGGCGCAATTCCATTCTTAATCCGATGACTGGTACACTGTATCGGATCATTGATCCAACCTCATTAGGTGTCCCTCGGATTTGTCGAACATTAATAATTCGCATGTTAAGGAATCGCGCTTCAGGACTACCAAATTTGGCTAACGCCTCCATGATCACATGCTCAGAACCTCTGATCTTTATCACATACATTCGCTCAAATTCATAGGATTTGTTAAAAGTCATCCCTAAATACGATTCGAGAGATTGTTTTACAGTCTGTCTTTTTTCCTTTATCACTAACGTAGGGTATCTACCAGATTTTCCCCACTTTAATCCTAACAGCATTTCAACCGCTGCATTCCTTAGGGTAACCTGCATACCGATAAAAATTGACTTTAACACTCTGTACCTGAACATTTCTCGAAATACCTCTTTATAGTCGGTAGTTCCACTGGCAATCATCCACAAAATTGCGGCAAATGGTCGACTTTGTTCGTCTCGTACCTTGTATTCGGTGGCATACGATTGGTAGATGATGCGGCTGATTACTGGCCAGGAAAATGCCGCCCGGCTTATGATAAATACAATTCGTCCGTAACGATTGTCTGTTGTAAGCCATTTGATTGTTCTACCATATCCTTTGGCGAGAGTTTGTTTGTCCATACCATCATTAAGGATGATCGATACTAACCGGCTCGCAGTTACATGAGCTGAGTAGAGTCCGTCTTTATACAACCTGGCCCCAGCTACATCGCCAATAACAGCAAACCGATCCCCGAAGGGATTTCGGGCAGGAGTCACAGCCATTTTGGGAAAACAGGCACAGGCCGTGTTAGCATTTTCGATGCCTGGCAGGATCCGTTTGATCTGAGGCAGATCAAGAAATTCCCGGATGATTTTCTGACTGTCTTGCGGCATGACTGCCCTATCGATACTTTTACCGATCATAGCGACACTTAGAAATCTTCCTTTGGGAAGGAGGGCAATGTGTTCAAGGGGAAGGTGTTTTGAGCCGTATTCAATAAAGTGTACCTCTCGATTCATATTATGTTTAAGGTAACCTTCACCGGCATCAAGCTCGAATATGAAAGTCTTTCGGGATTTGCTTGGTATGAAAGCCGGATTCATCTGCTTGATTGATGCGAACAGGGGATTGTCACCATGGTCTTGAAAACGATGTGCATTAATCCCAGTTGCTACTACCGCGAAGCTAGCATCAAGTGAGAGTCCCTCACCGGACGATTTTTCCACATTTAGGATGGGCATTCCAGATTTCGAATAGACAATGGACTGGACTTCACCACGCACGATGCTCGCCCCCTCCTTAATAGCTTCATCGATGAGAAATCCATCAAATCCGGGCGCACCTCTACCCCTTCCAGCAGGCAATGAACCTCTGAACACCGAGTACATTTTCATGCTGTCAGGAACTCGGAGCCGAAAATTCTTCCATTGACCATGTATCCATACATGGTTGATAATCCCCTGGATGATTTCATCAGGAACGACGAAACCGTATTGGTCGAGTATTTCATTCAACCTCGGTGAGATACCCCCAGCACAGAAGTTGCATCCTCTAAAATGATTTTCATCGACCATTATAGTGGGCGACCTATGTTTTTCAACGATAATCACCTCAATCCGCCGATTGAGACGCTTACTTTCATTCAATAGATTTTGTGCAAAGAATGAACCGGCCGGTCCCCCACCCACGACAACAACACGGTCACCATTCTGGAGCTTACGTATTCGATGATTTGTCAAATAGAGGCTCCCAGCTTGACAACAGCGTACAAAGATGGTGGCCTTGTAGCAACCGAGAAATAGATCACGAATGTAAACTTATCAAATTTACTTTGCATGCTTCCTTATTGTATTTTGCCTTTTGGTTCAATCAAAAATAACAACACTGGTCATTAATATGTATAGGGACATCCAGATTCAAGTGCAATAGGACTTTTTTTCCTTCAATATAGTAATAAAGTAAGTAGTAACCTCCCCTCAAAAAGAGGTATTTTCAGTAGAATAATAATTTTGTATCCGCTAATTTAATTTTGATGAAAATAACAGTATAAATTGGAAATGGGAAACAGAACCGGTAAGAAAACAGAAACATCCACAACTAGAGTGATGATTAACTCTTTTGTAATTATTCCTCTTTTAGTGGCTATTTCAGTGGTGTTCATCATCAGTCTGGTTAAAATCCTTACTACGTCAGAAAAAGATGTATACGATTACCTCAATGACATAAAAGTTGGTGGTGCTTCCAAGCGCTGGCAATCTGCATTTGAACTTTCGAAAATTCTTGATAATTCTAATTTAATCCCCCGAAATGACCGGTTTTACCAAGAAATGATTAACGCTTTTAAACAATCCGAACATGATGATAACCGTGTACGACAATACATGGCACTGGCAATGGGAAGAACCGGAGATAATCGTTTTATTGATCCCCTACTTTCCGAATTGGAAGATGAAACAACTGAAAATAAACCCTCCATTATTTATGCACTGGGATTATTAAAGTCATCCAAAGCAGTAGAATATTTGCTTCCACTCCTGACGCATGAAGAAGAAAATATTCGGTTGCAAACAGTGATCGCATTGGGTAATATTGCCGATTCATCAGTCATTGAATCTATAAAAAATATATTAAATGACAGGCAACCAAATATCCGATGGGACGCAGCAATCTCACTTGCAAAGCTGGGTGATAGCCACGGACGCGAGATATTATTAGATTTGTTGGATGAAGATTATTTAACAGAATTTCCTGATGTGGACAGTCGTGAACGGGATCAGGCGCGGATAATAGCGATCCAGGCTGGTATTCTTCTGAATGATCCCGTGATTAACCGCAAAATAAAAGAATTAGCTGAATATGAGGCTAATATCAACATCAGAAAGACAGCACTTACGGTTTTAAAGGAAAATACTAATTCGAGTAACAG
>JAZGBQ010000258.1:0-3222 GCA_036476435.1 Fidelibacterota bacterium | reverse complement strand
GCTTTATGCCTCCGCTCCTAGCCTGATCCCCAACTTTCGTTAACAAAATCGGTCATTTTTTTGGTTGGATTGATTCGTGCATCCTGTTCGACGTATCTTCCATAAAATGAATCGTATTTAACCATTTTCCATCAATTTATTAAACAGATCAATCAATGGATTTAATAAAATGAATATGCAAAAAAATTTATTAACGCAGGGTTTTTACTTGCTGGCAACTATGGTTCTATTGGTATCCACTGCAGATGCCCAGGGTGAATTCAGCAAAAATGAGGAAAATTCCGGTCCACAATTAGAAATGGCTGCGAATGTCGTTGAGCAATTATTAAACTTAAATCCTCAGGTACGTGCTGCCGAATCAGCCTATCAAGCAGCCAAGGAAAAAGTTCGGGTTGCGGGAGTATTGCCAGATCCTACGATCAGAGGAACGTTTTTCGTTGATCCCATAGAAACCAGGAACGGCCCTATTGAAACGCAAATAATGGTGGGGCAAAAGATCCCCATGTGGGGAAAATTGAAACGTCAAAGGAATACTGCGGTTTTAAAGGCTAATAATGCTTTCCTAACGCTTCAGAATAAAAAGATAAAAGTTGCTTTCCTGCTTCGAAAATACTGGGCAAACTATATTAAGCTCGACAATTCCATTCAAATCCTGGATCAGTATCGAGCCGAACTGGAGTCGTTCCGAGGGATAGCCCTGAGTCAATATTCTACTGGTATAGGAAACACCCAGCATCCAATCCTTAAGCTGCAGATTGAGCAATCATTAATAGCCAGTCGCATTAATTCGATGGAAACTATCCTGGAGAATACTATCAATGATCTTCGAACATTATTCAACGGTTACTTTACTGAAGAAATGATCAGTAATGATTGGGATATTACCATTCCTTCCAAACCTGTCGATTATTGGGTAAACCTTGCCGGCACTACGAATCCCACTTTCCAAATTGCGAAGAATAGTGTTGAAATTGCTTCGATCCAAAAAGAGATAACCGTAAGGAAAAATTATCCTGATATTATTGCAGGTTTAACTTATTCCATAATAGATGAGACTGAACTACCCGGAGCACCTGCTACTGGGAAAGATGCGTTCGGAGTCAAGTTGGGATTAAATCTCCCAATCTGGTTTAAGAGGAATAAAGCCAGAGTACAGGCCTCAACTCTAAATATAAAAGCTAAAGAGGCGTTACTTGAAGATTCCTGGAATCAAATTGAGGAAGAGATTAATTCAGTTCAAAAGGAATATTATGAGACTGAGGACACCTATCTTATTTACAGAGACAATTTAATCCAAGAGTCGGAACAAATGTTAGCATCGGCTTTTTCCGCCTACGAAACGGGGAATATCAGTTTTCTGGATTTACTCGATAGCGAAAGAATGGTTGTAAAAGTCCGTTTGGAATATGAAACGGCAAACGCTAACAACAGAATTGCTTCGGCAAAATTATTGAAAGCTGCGGGATTAATAGAATTAAAGGAGTGATCATAATGAGTACCAAATCATTTACAAAATATTTTATCCTCATGATCTTATTCGTGGGGGGAATAGTCGTTAGTGGATGTTCATCAAACGAGATCCAAAAAGAGGATGCTGAGGTATCAGCCAGTGAGACAGAGCTGTACACCTGTGGGATGCATCCCAATGTAATTCAGGAAGGGCCGGGGAATTGTCCAATCTGCGGTATGAAGCTATTACCGCTAAATGCCAGTCCTGATAAAGGATCCTCGACCTCTTCACAGATATCCGAATCCGGTGGAGAAAGGAAAATCCTCTATTACAGGGCACCAATGGATCCCAAATACATATCTCCAAAACCGGGGAAATCTCCAATGGGCATGGATCTGATCCCTGTTTATGAAGGTGAGGAAGCCTTTGGGTCGACGGTTAAAATTAATCCAGTGACCGAACAGAATATTGGAGTTCGTACGGCGTTGGTCGAAAGACGAGATCTTTTCCAAAGTCTAAGGACGATTGGAAGGATTGATTATGATGAGACAAGGGTGAGTCACATCCATACAAAATTTACCGGATGGATTGAAAAAACCCATGTCAATACGACGGGACAAAAAGTGAACAAAGGCGACATTTTACTTGAGATCTACAGTCCCAAACTGGTTACTACTCAGGAGGAATATCTGAATACATACCTGAAATTGGTACAGGCAAAACAGGAAAATAGAACTGCAGCAATATCAAACCTGAGCAGCATTTTAGCCTCGACGAAAAAACGGCTGGAGTACTTTGATATCTCTTTAGATCAGATAGATGCTCTTGAGCGAACTGGAGATGTGCGTAAAACACTTGCGATCCGATCTCCATTCAACGGTATAGTAGATAAAAAACACGCATTGGATGGTATGGATGTAAAACCGGGAATGGAATTGTATACAATTTCTGATCTGTCTGAAGTATGGGTCTACGCTGATCTTTTTGAATATGAGGTACCCTGGGTAAAGGTAGGCCAGAACGCGATAATGACCCTGTCTTACGCACCCGGTAAAAAATTCGAAGGAGAGGTTCAATACATCTATCCATACTTGGAAGAAAAAACAAGAACTGTAAAAGTGCGGCTGACATTTGATAATCCGGATCTAGAATTAAAACCAGGTATGTACACAAATGTGGAAATAAAGTCCGCTCCGGTTAGTAATGCAATCGCTGTGCCTGCTGAAGCGGTGATGTTTTCTGGTGAAAGAAACCTTGTTTTCGTTGCATTAGGCGAAGGGCGATTTGCCCCGCGGGATGTCACGATCGGGTTGGAAAGCGGGGATGATTTCTATGAAATCATTGATGGTATCAATGCGGGTGAGGAAGTTGTTACTTCCGCGCAATTCTTACTCGACTCCGAGAGCAAGCTGCAGGAAAGTATCGCAAAGATGTTATCGGTCCGAAAAGGAATTCAATCAGGCGTCAAGGAGGAATCTAACCAGGCATTAATAGAAAATATTGAACTAGAAGACAGAAAGGAGCCAGGGATGAATGATATGAACAAAGAACATGACCATGATAACCATAATAAATCTTCAGAACCATCTGAGCATGAGATGAAGTCGATGGATATAATGGAAGAACAGCTCGATCACAGTGGACATGCAGATATGAAAATGGGCAACAAAGTCTCATTTGCGAAAATTGAAAACGATTCACTTGTATACTATACCTGCCCCATGGATTCACACGATTATGTGAGGATGAGTGAACCGGGATCTTGTCCCGAA
>JAZGBQ010000257.1:0-2464 GCA_036476435.1 Fidelibacterota bacterium | reverse complement strand
TTATTTCTCTTTCCTTCAGTATTTATCGTTTTTTCTGTATTGGTAAGTCTAATCAACTCATCCAGCACTTCATAACCAGCCTCTAAACCGCGTTCATATAAGATATCAATCGCTTCAAAACTGGTGTAATCATATCCGTGTATATCAGGCGTAATCACAAGATCACACAATTTTTTTTGTTGAAGGGTATTCGTTACCGCCATATAACTAATTGATTGTTCGAGTACACGTCTGATTGAATTCAATTCATTCTGCTCATAAAGCGGGGCACTTACGTCAATAGCGATAATTATATCTGCGCCGCGTTCCTTGAGATCGGAAGCCGGTAAATTTCTGACCAAACCCCCGTCTATCAGTAATCTCCCGTCGATTTCTATTGGTTCCATAAGGGATGGAAAGGTCATACTGGCGTGCACTGCTTCTGGTAAAAATCCTTTTTCAAAGACCACAGCCTCACCAGTGGCCAGGTCGGTTGCGATGCATAAAAATGGTCTAGGGAATAATGAGAAATCTTCAATATGATTAACAGGCCAGGTATAACGCGAAATCATTTGTGATAATTTTTGTCCTTTTTGTAATCCGGCCGGAATTTCAATTTTCCAATCTCGAATTGGAAAAACTCCTATATACCGCCCATCATACTTTTTTTCCACCATGGATAAGCTGTTACGGTAGACTTCACTACTTTGCATGATTTCAGACCAATTTTCTTGAAAAAATATCTCCTTAATTCGGTTTGCATCATACCCAATTGCATAAAGAGCACCGATAAAACTGCCCATGCTTGTTCCTGAAACCATATCAATTTGTATCCCCCCTTCTTCAATTACTTTTAATACACCGATTTGTGCTGCGACTTTAGCCCCACCTCCTGTAAAAACCAGACCAACTTTCTGAGCTTTTGTTTTAGTGCTTGTACTAATTTGCGGTGTGGATAATCCAATCGTCACGAATAGTGAAAGTAATACCGGGATTTTGAAGATTTTCAGCATATCATAGAATTATTTCATACATAATTTATTCAAACAGTATGCTTGTATTCCAATGCTTTTACTTTAACAGATTCAATCAATTAGTAATATTAGAATCGTTTCTGGGTTCAGAATTCAGACAAGTTTTGATGTATACCGATAGTTACCGTTTTGAAAAAATATCTGAACTATGCATTACGTCGGTGGTAATTTATTCAATTGATTAATAGCAACACCGCTTTCTTTCTTATGAACTTAACTAAATCGCGATGGAGCCGTTGGGGCTATGAAACCCTGTTACCAATATAATCACGGAATATCGGTATTTTTAAGAGAAATGCAAGATCCATGTGAATAAATAAATACCGCTTTTGATCAGTGCATTCGAACAACTTTTCGCCCGTAATACCAGACCGTTAACCCTCGGGAAACATTATAATTTCTCCATCCGGATAGTGGATTAGATAGCGATCAATCAAAATTGGATTGTGGGTGATACGTGTCAGGTTATTACTTTCATCATTTGAGTAGAGTTTAACTCCGGTTAATGGATCCCAAACCTGGTTGGAGTTGCTATCTTTTATATATAACCGTTTTTGACCGTCCATAACAGGAATGAAATCCACAATCCGGCCATTTATTTTCCTTTCCCAGGCGTTGGCTGTAAGCCGTCCATGATCATAAATCACAACAATGGATTTACCATTGAATTCATCATTGAGTAACACAACTTCTTTTAAGACCGAAAATGGATATAACCGTGAAATATTAAAATCTGAAACGACCAACCCGACGGTTTGAATATCATTTACAGCTCTAAATGTCCCCATAAATCCCCTTCGGCCGTACCCTGGTAAAACCTTTGTCATCGGGAACATCTGGTACCAGTCACTCCACAACATTACAGTCGAGGGAATAAAGGTTAATTTACTCCCTTTATAAAATCCTGTTTTAGCTTCACCTGTTACATGAACCCATTGACTGTTTGTCTCCTTATCATAGAGGACAAAAGATTTTTCGTACAATCGTCCTGCATGACCGAAAGTTAATATTTTATTGTTCACTCTACGGTCATACACGATGGCCGATTGACACAAAGGTCACCAGCTTACAGCGATTGGGATTCCGCCTAGTGTATCATTGCCCAATTCATGAATTCCCATTGTTTTGATGGGGTACGCTTTGGCTTTTCCATTAATAATCAAACCAATTACAGGGTCACCGGGCTGTACATAACCCTTATCTGTTGCCTCAAATCCCGAAACAAAATTGGGATTATTGAAAACCGGGAAAGCATCTTTTGGCGCTACTCGTACACCAATATTATTCTCATCTTCCTTCTCCGACAATACTTCCTTACCAGTGAGTACTACCTTGGTGGAAAACCAGGATCCTACGAGCACCAAGATTATTAACTGTGTGATAAATTTCATGGTACAATATATATAATGTGGGAAATAATTTATGTCGTTAAGACGACCAATAGATCACTA
>JAZGBQ010000256.1:0-2950 GCA_036476435.1 Fidelibacterota bacterium | reverse complement strand
GTAGAGAACACTGGGGATCAAAATTCGGATTTATTCTGGCGGCATCTGGTTCTGCTATTGGATTAGGAAATATATGGAAATTTCCTTACATCGCCGGTGAAAATGGAGGCGCTGCGTTCGTGTTCGTCTATTTGCTCTGCATCGCGGTTATCGGTATGCCCGTCCTCATTGCAGAAATTCTAATGGGTAGGACAACACAACGTAACCCGGTTGGTGCATTTCGGAAATTGAGCGGTAAACCATTTTGGACGTTTGTCGGTGGAATGGGAGTGATTGCTGGATTTGTAATTTTATCCTATTACACCGTAGTTGCAGGCTGGACCATTGGATATATTGTAGAATCTGTCAGGGGAGCGTTTGAAGGATTCACTCAAGCTTCCCATGCCGAAACACATTTCAACAACCTGGTAGGTAATGTAGGCTGGATGATGGGCTATTATACGATATTCTTCCTGCTTGTCATGGGAGTTGTTTACAGGGGTGTCAAGAGCGGCATTGAGAAGGGCAGCAAGATAATGATGCCCATTCTTTTCATCATTTTGATAGCGCTTGTCATACGTGGGATTACACTTCCCGGAGCCACCGCCGGACTGCAATTTCTTTTCAATCCTCAGTGGGATAAAATAACGGGTCAAACAGTGTTGTTGGCATTGGGTCATGCTTTTTTTACCCTGAGCCTTGGAATGGGTGCGATGATGACTTATGGAAGTTATCTTTCAAAAAAAGATAATATACCAAGTTCTTCCTTTCAAGTTTTGTTTCTCGATACACTCATCGCAATTTTAGCAGGGGTGGCCATTTTTACAGCAGTTTTTGCCATGAGCCAGAATCCTGAAGCCGGGCCGGGACTGATATTCCATGCCCTCCCGGTTGTCTTTGCGAGTATGCCCGGAGGATATTTTTTCTCAATATTATTTTTCGTACTGTTAGGCTTGGCTGCACTAACATCGGCCATATCCCTTCTGGAAGTTATCACGGCGTTTTTCGTGGATGAGTTAGGGTGGAATAGGCATACCGTGGTCATGACCATGGGGGCTGTCGTTTATCTTGTGGGAGTTCCCAGTGCACTCTCGTATAATCTGCTAAGTGATGTTACTATTCTTGGATTGTCATTCTTTGAGTTTGCAGATTATGTAGCTGCAAATATCCTACTTCCGCTCGGTGGATTAAGTATCTCAATTTTCGTAGCCTGGTTCTGGGGCTTTGATAAAGCATTGTTGGAACTTAAAAAAGGTGCCGAGAATCTGTTCACGACTAATTTCTGGACTATGAAGACCTGGAAATATTCACTTAAGTACGTGGCACCGATCCTGATTTTTATAGTTTTCCTGGAATCTAACGGATTACTTACACGGATATTAGGAAATATTTCTACGTGGAGTTTTTTCATATTAATTGCGGTAGTGGTACTGGCTATTCTTGTGCGATACCTATTCAGGAAAAAATAATATGCTCATAGCAAGACTATTTCCCATTGAATCTGATCGATTTAAATCGATTGAAGTACGGTTCAAGAAATGGGATAAATTCATGCAATTAGATCCTATCAGATGGTTTGGCTGGTGGTTGCTGTACGTAGCCGGATCAAGCGCCAGGGTGGCTGTTGTTGACCGTACTTACTTCTGGGATTTCTCAGGATGGATCCAAGGATCAATTGCAATTGTGGTAATTTCCATTGTCGTTGGAATCCTATCGGTAAAATTGAAGCAGAAAAATTCACAGTTGTTGGAAGTTAATCTGGCTATACCTTCGTTGGTGACGCAGCTAGTTCTGGGAATAGTTATTTTTATGCTTGGTTGGCAAAGCTTTATTCTACCGGGGATATTAAATGGCACTCCTTATTTTTGTGCTTTTCTCGCGATGTATTTTGTCCACGCGATCAAAATGAAAACTGTCGACGATACCGGTGAGAATAATGGAAAATACGATGATAAAAAACGATTTTTAATATGGTTGATTGCGATCTTTTTCTTATTAACGACCGTGATGATAGGGTTTATTCTGGATGATCCGGTCGCCAGTACAGGCGGAATAGTGGCTTTACCTTTTCTTATTGTGGCATTTCTGGGCAGACATATTCGGCATATTAGGCGGGCACAATTCTACCCGATCTTCATTTTTGCAGTTTTTCTAGCCTCACGGGAAGCGTGGCTTGTGGTTCCACTGTTGCTATTATTCTATATATTACGAGTCTACAATTATTTTAGTTTTAAAAAAGTGTATCCCACATTTGGCGTTGATTATGATTGAAATCGAACCAAATAAATGTGATTTCTGTGGTTGCTGTGTGGGAGTATGCCCGGTTGATTGTATTGAATTGAGTGAAGCAGAAATCACTATTGACATGGAAATTTGTATCGACTGTAAACTATGCGTATATATTTGCCCAATAGAAGTTTTGGATTATGTGGAAACAGAGAAAATTTGATATTGTTGTTGTCGGCGGAGGCCCGGCCGGTTCAACATGTGCAAGGGTCGCTGCCGAGAATGGGTTAGCGGTATTACTCCTTGAAAAGGATCGCGATATTGGGATGCCCGTTAGATGCGGTGAAGCTATAAGTGATGCCGGATTGCGGATATTCCATGAACCGCAAGAGCGATGGATAAAGTCAATCATCAACCGGATCAGATTGATCGCTCCAAACGACACAGAAATTGAATTTAATCTGAAGGAAAAAGGATATATCCTCGATCGAAGAATTTTTGATTATGATCTGGCACACTTGGCCGCGGCACAGGGCGCGATAATCGTTACGAAAGCTTATGTTAATGGTTTGATATTTGATAATGACACGGTTTCTGGTGTTAAGGGAACCTTTCTCAACGAACCCTTTCAAATTAGGGCAAAAATAGTAGTTGCCGCAGATGGTGTGGAAAGTAGGGTTGGTCGCTGGGCAGGATTAAAAACAGCCATTAAATTGAAAGATATGGAATCAGCGATCCAGAAAAC
>JAZGBQ010000255.1:0-2796 GCA_036476435.1 Fidelibacterota bacterium | reverse complement strand
GATGACCTGCATATTCCGGAAGTGATAAAAAGCCTGGAATCCTTTAATTCCAGATATCCATTGGCGGATCTAAAAGAAATTGATCTGCTGCTGGAAAATTCTATTGACGCCCTTCGCTATAATCTTTACATGACCTTAACTTTGACCAATTGTCTGGTTGAAATCAGGAAACAATTGCAGGGATTATCAACATGACCGATAATGAAAATAAAAATACGTTCTATATAACGACCCCTATTTATTATGTTAATGATGACCCCCACATCGGCCATGCTTATACGACGATCCTGGCTGATGTCCTTGCCCGTTATCATCGTACTGAAGGCCAGGATGTATTTTTTCTGACCGGATTAGATGAACACGGACAAAAAGTGCAACAGGCCGCAGTTGCGCGTGGGATTGATCCGCAGGAGCATTGTGACGATATGGCCCCCCGGTTCATCAATTTGTGGGAGAAGCTGCATATTAAATATGATGATTTTATAAGGACAACCGAACCGCGTCATGAAAAAGTAGTACGTGATGTATTAAAAATTGTCTTTGATGCCGGGGATATCTATTTTGATGAATATGGCGGATTTTATTGTGTGGGCTGTGAACGATTTTATACTGAGAAAGAACTGGAGAATGGAAAGTGTCCCCAACATCAGACAGAACTGAAATATATCACTGAGAAAAATTATTTTTTCAGAATGAGTAAATACCAGGATCAGCTCATCAGGCACATTAACGATCATCCGAAATTCTTACAGCCTGTACACCGCAGGAATGAGATCCTGGGCTTTCTGCGACGACCCCTTGAGGATCTGTGCATCTCCCGGCCGAAGGCAAGATTGAGTTGGGGTATTGAGCTCCCCTTTGACTCAAATTACGTAACCTACGTTTGGTTTGATGCCCTCCTGAATTATATAACTGCACCAGGCTATGGTGTTGCTAATGATACTTTCGATAAATGGTGGTCAGCCTGTATACATCTCATCGGAAAAGATATTCTTATGACCCATGCGGTTTATTGGCCAACGATGCTATTATCCGCGGGAATCCACCTGCCTCAGACCATATTCGCTCACGGCTGGTGGCTGAGCGGTGAGTCCAAGATGAGTAAGTCGCTTGGGAATGTCGTGAATCCCCTTGATCTTATCGATGAATACGGTGTTGACCCGGTAAGATATTATCTCATGCGTGAAATGGTCCTGGGTCAGGATGCCAATTTCACAATGGAATCTTTTACAAAGCGTTATAACAGCGATCTGGCAAACGATTTTGGCAATCTGCTAAGTCGTGTCAGCAGACTTATTGAGCGTAATTTTGGCGGTCGGATCCCGCCCCAGGGAAAGACGACGACGGTAGAAGAAGCGATCCGTACAGGAGCTGAAACGGCAATGAGTAATGTTCGGCAGTTGGTAAATACATTGCGCGTTAATGAAGCCATTGAAGAGATCATGCAATTCACCAGAAGTGTTAACCGCTATATGGAAGAGCAAGCTCCCTGGAAATTAGTCAAGGGTGACAAGGCCGCCGCTGGTCGCGTACTTTATACGGCTGCCGAAGCCTTGCGAATCGGATCGATCCTGCTTTCGGCCGTAATGCCTAATCGCACCCAGGAAGTGTTGAATACGCTGGGAGGTGCTAACGGAGTATGGTCTTGGGGACAGTTGAAATCAGGAACGAAGATAAAAAAGCATCCCCCGCTTTTTCCACGGATAGATGTTCAGAAACTAAGCGAACGACCAGCCCCAGCATCTTCTGGATCGGATGACCAGGTAAACGTCATTACATTTGAGGACTTTCAGAAGATTGAGATGAAAACGGCGAAAGTTATATCCGCAGAAAGAGTGGAAGGAGCAGATCGTCTGCTCTTGATAAAAATCGAGGTTGGCCAGGAGCAGCGTCAGATCGTCGCCGGTATCGCTGAATATTATTCACCTGAGGATATCATTGGTAAAATGATTGTGATCGTTGCAAATCTTAAACCGGCAATGATCCGCGGCCTTGAATCCAATGGAATGTTGTTAGCTGCAAGTAAGGGAAAAAAACTTGCTTTGGTCATGTTGGAATCCGATCAGATCTCAAGCGGGATCGGGATCTTTTAATCTGTAATATTCATTCAGTCATGCCAGTGCCGGCTCTTACTGCGCCGATCTGATCCAGCTGCTGAATACATAAGTTTTGAATTCTTTTCCTGAAAAAGCCATTTCAAAATGTTCGGTGAATGTTTGACCTTCTCGGTTGCGAGGACGGGCGATAGTAAGACGCGCCTGCAATCCCGGAGGACCATTCTCGATTTCACTGGAATAGAAGACCAGGCTGTCAGCGGAACTGGCTGCTGAGTCCTGGACATAATGGATAATAAATCCCTCACTGTTGAATTCTCGGATATGGATGCCTCCGGAGTAGCTTATGATCCCCCAATCCTTATGCAGATCACCAGCCTTATCAGGATCATCGGAGGGGAAATAGGCCTCATTATCAACATGGATGTAGCGATCCTTTAGGATCATTCTATAGACCCGGGTTCCGGCTCCCATACCAACACAAGCTTCTTGATCGCTGTCCCAGGTACCCAAAAAATAATCTGCGAATAGTGCGAAAGGATCGCTCCTTGGTGATCCGGTTTCGGTCTTGACTTGCGCTATCAGGATTCCCTGGCCAAGGAATACGATCAAGGCTGCGATCACTGAAATATATCGATGAATTATCTTCATAATTGAATCTTATTATTATTAAAAGATAAATAATATTGAGAAATAGTAGAATTACTATTTGAGTGATTTTTTGTTATCAGGAAAAATAAAC
>JAZGBQ010000254.1:0-4760 GCA_036476435.1 Fidelibacterota bacterium | reverse complement strand
CCAACAGGCACTGGACTATAGAAAAGTCCGGAATTTTCTATGAAAAATGGTCGCTTTTCAGGGAAATAAGTTTCATATGCAGATAAATTGATTTTACTGGGATCTGCTTCAACCTGTCCAAAATCAGGATTTAAAGAGACGTCTAAGGTAAAATCCGATGTAATTCCATATTTCACATCCAGACCACCGTTAAATAATGTTTGTTGCCTGGGATTGTATAAATTTCCGGAGGTAGGGTGACGTCGCTGATTATTTATGACCGAATAAGGGCGTACTTCTAAGTGCAGGGGTTTGGGTAATCCCTTAAATCCAGTTAATGTGCCAAATAAAGAAACAAAGCCGCTGTGTTCTTTTGAATAGGGAGCCCAATAAACTTCTTCAGCCTTTCTCTGGATCCGGCGATATACTTGTAATCCCCAGGTCGAATTTTCATTATTAAACCGGAGTTGATTAAGTGGGATTCTAAATTCTGCCGACCAGCCATCTTCGTGGATTTTTGTCTTTACCTGCCAAACAGGATCCCACGACGAGTCAGAATTTCCAAAATTGTCATTATAGTAATATACATCTCGAATTGATCCCCTTGGATTTACAGCAAATTCAAATGCCGTACGGCGATCATGGTAGGTATCTAACAATACTGCTATTTCATCAGATTGAGATTGGTAATCACGTCGCACTAATTGGGCTTGAATATTCTCAGGATCAGAATCGTAAGCTTTTATCCCGATGTATAGTGCTTCCAAACTGTATAAAACACGAACCTCTGTTTGTTCAGTTGCCGGATTACCATCTATCGGTTCTTTCTGAGTAAAATCATTTCCAAACTCAGATTTAATCCACAAATCCTCATTAAGATACCCGTCAAGCTTAATTTTACCTTCTTCTATTTGAGTAATCTGGATGACTTTCGCAGTCGCTGGTTCGGGATCGGTTCTTGACCATGCAGGTTCAAATAAAAGAGTTTGAAATAAAACAAAAATAGGGAAGAGTTTTATGGAATTTCTAATGATTGAAAAATAGACACGACACAATTGTCTACCCTCCCAAACAATATAATTCATAAAAACCCCTTTGGCTGCTGAAAGAAAATAGAATGGTGAAGAGATTTTACGAATAGAAATAAGTAGATCGTAAAATACTCGTTTAAACACCAACTCACCCCCAAATTAGTAAAGGAATATAAGTTCGATTTACTTGATTATAAATTAATTAAATGTTGAATATTTTCATGTGAAATAATAAGGTGAGCAGACGCTCCATATCCAAAAATATACTTTTTTTACCAAAAATTAGACTGTGTGCAATATTATATAATAAATCCCCCGCCTCCCCATTAGTGGGTGGGTACCCTATTAGTATTATTTAGATATTGATTAGCGGCTCCTTGATCCTGGGGAAGCAACTCCCCGTCGTGAACCCTTAGTCGGTATCCCATATGTATCCACAATTTGCGTCCCAAATCAGGTGGAACAGGGTAAATATCGTCAATCTGAATACTTTACAATCAGTTCCTGAAATCGAGGATGATCTCGGATTGGATCATAGATGGGCGATAGTTTTAGACTATTAACTGTTAAGTTGCTTGGCACGGATAGCATTTCATCTGCAAGGTCAATTGCTCTATCATATTCACCCAACCAGAGTAATATTTCAATTTTATAAACCATGTTAATTGTCCCCCAAAAGAAGTCCTTATGAAATGGCATCAATGTCTCATATAATTCATATTCTTTCAAGAACTCTTCTTTCATTCCCAGACCACCATATGCGCTTGCTAACCAAAAATGGTAACTCCAATCTCCAGGGATTGATTGTCCTCCTTTTACCCACAACGTTTTTAATGAGTCAAAATACGAAGTAGCCAAATCACGTTGATTCAACGCTAATGCAATCCGACCCTTATACCACAACATCTCACTGTCATCGCTAATATTGGTATTTCTGTATTCATTTAGAGCAATTTGGGCTTTTTGGTAATTCCGGTTCATATATTCGACATACGCCCGTGCCTCAATTATAGGCCTATTTTTTGAATCATTATATTTCAGTGCTTCCTCCAGGACCTTACGACCTTCCTCTAAATCACCTTTCCCTCCTATTGCTAACCAAACTCTAAAAAGATAAGCCCAACCATTTTGTGGATTAGCCAGTGTTGCTCGAATAAGAAATTGTTCCGCCACTTCCCAATTACGCAAATATCGAGCTGTTTGTCCTGCATCATTAGCTTGATCAGAGGATTGTGGATCAATGTCGGTTGCCTTTGTAAGATACTCTAAAGCCTCCTCCCACTTACCCTGTCGTCGTTTAACCCAGCCCATGGCTGCTAATAAATCACTATCATTTGGATATTTTTGGAGTGCTGAATGAAATTTTTCAAGGGCATTATCATAATCCCTAAATCCATAATAATAGTAATATCCTTCTGCAATGTGAACACTTGGATGATTCGGATCAAGTTTTTTAGCCTTATCGAGTACCACTTTTGCATTTTGAAGATGTTCTTTAGTAATACTTCCATGATAAAAGAATTTCGCTAGATGAGCTTCGCATAATGCAGTATAAGCAATCACAAAATCTGGATCCAGTTCAACAGCTTTTTCAAACATAGCCATTGCGGATTCGAAATATTCTAATGTAAAACCTTTGTTAAAGATAATCTTACCCTGTTGATAAAATTCATAAGCTTCAAGATTATCAGTGGGTATTTCGTCAATGGCTTGTTTTTCTTCGAGCGTCAGAGTTGCCCGTAATGCACCTGCAATTTTATTAGCAACATCGCTTTGAATAGCGAATATATCCGCATAATCACGATCATAGGTTTCTGCCCAGAGATGGTTTTCAGTTACAGCATCGTTTAACTGTGCTATAACCCTTATTTGATTTCCAGATCGACGCACACTCCCTTCTAAGATAGATCCTACGCCAAGCTCTTGAGCAATTTCTTTTATACTCTTTTCAGTGTTTCTGTAACGCAACACACTTGTTCTTGCAATCACTTTAAGATCCTTTATCTTTGCTATTTGTGTAAGTATGTCATCGTGAATACCATCACCGAAAATTTCACTTTCTTCTGTTCTATCGATCGATGCAAACGGTAATACCGCAATAGACTTTGCACTGATTTGAGGTACAACTTCTGGTTCAGGTTTATTAATAATTGAATAAAGGAGTATACCAACTATCATCAGGGCTATTACACTGAAGATATATACAGGTAGTCGATTCTTCTGTTGAGTTTTGGGAGGTTTATCAGATGATCCTTCCTTTTTCAGTTTCCTCATGTCTGCCAGCATATCATCAGCATGCTGGTACCTGTCCTTCACATTCTTTTCTAATGCTTTATGTATGATCCTTGCAAGTTCCTGGGGCACATTGGGATTGCGTGTGGTTACAGGGATTGGCTCCTCATTCATGATGGAATAAAGGATTGCAGCTTCATGATCACCTTCAAATGGCAGTCTTCCAGTAGCCATCTCATACAGTACTACACCAAAGGAAAAAATGTCACTCCGTTTATCTACTTCTAAGCCTTCTACCTGCTCAGGTGACATATATCCTTGAGTGCCTAAGGTACTGCCATCTTGGGTGACTCTACTCATCCCCTTTTGTTTTGCTAATCCAAAATCAAGGATCTTTGCTTGATTTGTTTTGGAGTACATTATGTTCTGAGATTTAATGTCTCTATGTACTATCTTCTTCTCATGGGCTGCATGAAGACCATCGGCTATTCCTATGGCAGTATTTATTAGATCCTTTACTTTTAGGGGATTGTCTTTGATCTTATCAGAAAGCAGCTCTCCATCAATAAATTCAGAAACAATAAAGATCTCATCCTCTTCCTCACAGATCTCATGGATAGTCATAATATTCGGGTGATTAAGAGTTGAAGCGGCTTTTGCTTCATGTATAAACCTGGTTTTTTCTTCTTTACCAGTCAGTAAATGACGAGGTAGGAACTTCAGGGCAACAATACGATCAAGATTGGTGTCCTCCGCCTTATAAACCTTCCCCATTCCGCCTTCACCAAGCTTCTCAAGTATTTTGAAATGGGATATGGTTTTACCGATCATTTGTTGTATTTTTTTAATATACCTAACACTTTTGATAAGGGCAGAGCTTCTACTTTATTTCCATCCATGCCCGTCATGGATTTAGCCATAAATAGTGAGTTCAAAATAGCTTCCTCCGTTGCTTCTATTGTAGCCAAGAAAAGTGGTGACATTTTATTATTCCGTATGACCTTAATGTTTCTGAATTGTGAATCTGTTCTGTAAGGAATCCGTAATTCTTTAGAAGTCGAAACAGCTATTACGTAATCACCACTGCCATTGCTTGCTATTCCGCCAGTTTTGGCCAAGCCAAACATTGCTCTCTTTGCTAATCGTTTAAGATTTCTTGAACTAAGCGGAGCATCCGTCATAACAACGATCATACAAGATCCATCTGGTGAATTTTCCAGTATATTACTTAAATAATATTTATTTAGTTCTACTCCTACAGGTGCTCCATTAATTTGTAAAACTCCTCCAAAATTACTTTGTACCAATACGCCGATTGTCCATCCACCTAACTTTTCTGGTAATACACGTGATGCAGTCCCAATTCCTCCCTTAAATCCAAAACAAACTGTTCCTGTACCTGCACCTACAACACCTTCTTTGACTGGACCATAAGCCGCACTCTCAATTGCTTTTAGTACATGTTCTTTCCGAATATGTCTACCTCGTATGTCATTTAACCTTGAATCATTAGTCTCT
>JAZGBQ010000253.1:0-11028 GCA_036476435.1 Fidelibacterota bacterium | reverse complement strand
TACAATGGTTAAAGAATATTAATCACCTTCCGGATTTAATTCGGCTTCCGGTATTTTTGGATCCTGGGATATATTATCGACCAATTTTAACGATGTCCTTTATGTTCGACGCGATATTAGGTGGAGGAAGCCCTTCATTTTTTCACTTTACTAATATTCTCTCTCATATTATTGCCGCTATGTTATTGTTTTACCTGATGCAGCTGATGGGTCTTACTAAATTAAAATCATTTGTTTTATCCCTGATTTTTTCTGTAAATCCGATAAGTGTGCATGCCGTCGCCTGGATCTCAGGAAGAAATGGCGTAATCGCAGCAATATGTGTACTATTGTCTCTTATCTGCTTTATAAAAGGCAATGAAAAGACACCCCTGTTCTGGTTTATTCTTCACAATGTTTTCTATATTGTTGCCCTGTTTACTAAAGAGAGCATGATCGTACTGCCACTAATATTTTTTGTCTATTACTTTTTATTCATGCGGGCTGGGAACAAAAAAATTATAATGTACATTATTTCATGGAGTATCATTACAGTTGCATGGTTCGCCATCCGTACTTACATAGTAAAAGATTTTCCAGCTCTAAACGAGTGGGATTTTTTCGATGTCGTTCAAAAAATAATCTTACATTCTATTTTTAATATTGGAAAAATGATCATTCCAATAAATCTAAAAATAATTCCAACTATCGCAAATTCTTCAATATATCCAAGCCTTTTCATATTTTTACTTTTTATTATTAGCATTACGATCTTTGGATTAAAAGATCGAAAATTAACCCTGTTCGGACTAGTTTTATTTTTTAGCATTTTGATCATACCAACCGTAAGTACGCCAGAGAATCCCATACAAAACGAGAATAGACTATACATTCCACTAATCGGAATGTTATTAATTCTATCACAAATCGACTTTGGTAGTAAACTAAAAAACCTTCCGAACTACTTATTACCGATCTTTATCGTAGCTTTAATAAGTATCTATACATTAAGGGCTTTTACATGGGCAAAAGTATATAAAGAACCATTTGTATATGCAGGCGTGCTTGTTATACAGAGTCCCAATGATCCACAAAGTTATTTTTTACGAGCGGGAGTTTTTAAGAATGCAGATATGTACAGAGTGGCTATTATGGATTATAAGAAAGCTATTGAACTTGATCCCGGTTGGAGAAAAATTGTAGGTGCCTATTATAATCGTGGGTTTTGCTACTCTCGAATAGGTCAGTTTGAAAAAGCAATGGAAGATTTTAAAAGGGCATTGGATCTTGATCCGTCACATTACAAACCATATATTGGAGTTGGGTCCGCATTTTATGATTTAGGTGATTTTGAATCAGCCATACAAAATCTGACTCGGTCGATCAAACTCAATTTGCATGCATACAATATGGAAATAAACGAAGCTTACCTTCTTAGAGCAATGGCATATGCCAGGACTGGTGATTATATCAATTCTGTTAAAGATTATAATAAAGCTGTCGAAATAAATCCATTAAATATGAAAATTTATGATAATAGAAATATTTTATTGAGTGAAATTGTTAAGGACTCAACTTCCACCGAAAAAATGAATAATATCATTGCCACCGGTGAGAACATAATGCTAGTGTATTATTGTCTGGGGCTTGCTGAATTTGGACGACAGGATTTCAAAACGGCATTAAATTTCTTTAATAAATCTATTGAGCTGAATCCGCAATTTGAAGATGTATACAGCCTGCGCGGATTGACTTATTACAAAATGGATCAATATTCTTTATCCTTATTGGATTTCAAAAAAGCACTTGAGATGAATTCAAAGAATTATCACACTTATAATTTCCGCGCTAAAGCTCTATTTAAATTAAAGTTATATAAAAAATCACTTGATGATTTGAATTATGCACTCGAAATTGGTGGGACAGCAGATACTACCCTGATCAATCATATAGAAAATTTACTTTTTATAGATAATTAAAAACATATAATAATTATTCTCAACAATCCCAATCGTTATATTCGTCTCACCTGATAGAATTCTAATATCATACTAGTTCAACAGCTGCTGAAAAAACTACTGATCCTGCCACTTTGAAACAGTGTTAATAATCAAAATTGATAAGAATACGAGTTTTTCCCATCAAATTCGGCTACTACCTTCAAAATACTTGACAAAATTGATTTCCTAATAAACGGGTGCTTCTTATTTGGATTTTATCAATCATAATCTTGTAATATATTTAAATAGACCATCAACAACTTATATAAGACATCTAAACATGAAAACATCTGTAATACTGCTGATTCTCGTGAGCCTGTCGCAACCTGAAATTCTATGCGGTTATATCGACCCTGGGACGGGAAGTTATTTCCTACAGATGATCCTAGCAGTAATCTTCGGTGGATTATTTGCCATTAAAATATACTTTAAAAAGATTCGAGCTTTTTTTAAATCCCTGATATCTAAAGAACGAAATGGTAAAAAGGGAATATGATGAAATTGTCCCGAGTTCATTTCGGGACCCCAGCGGTTTTCTCTTTTATCAGAATGGTGTCTTATATAGAAAAGTAAATCCTGGCTATAAAGACAATTATGATTTCCTTATTAAGTCAGGTCTTTATGATGCTCTTGTAGAGGATGAATTGTTAATTCCTCATATGGAAATTGACGAGAACTGGAGCAAGGCTGACGATGGATCGATAGTGATACAGCCTGAACCTTTACAGTTTATTTCGTATCCCTATGAATGGTGTTTCAGTCAATTAAAAAATGCTGCTCTGCTTACACTCAGGATTCAGAAACGTGCGCTTGAATTTGGAATGTCGTTAAAGGACTGTAGTGCCTACAATCTGCAATTTAAAAACTGCAGACCAATTTTTATCGACACGCTTTCATTTGAAAAATATGTTGAGGGACCGCCCTGGGTTGCCTACCGTCAATTCTGTCAGCACTTTGTTGCTCCGTTAGCTATAATGAGTTACAAGGATATCAGGCTGAATCAATTATCCCGTGTGTACATTGACTCCATCCCTTTAGACCTGGCAAGTGTCCTGCTACCAATGAAGACCTATTTGAATCCCCGCCTTTTAATGCACGTTCATCTTCATTCACGAAGTCAAAAACATTTTGCGACTAAGACCTTCGATCCGAACAGAAGCAACATGAAAAAACAATCATTTATGGCAATCCTTGATAATTTGGAAAAGACCGTAAAAAAATTGAACTGGCAGATTAAAGATACGGAATGGACAAATTATTCTGATCAAACTAATTATTCCACGCAAGCTTTCGTTCATAAAAAACAAATTGTTGCTGAATTTATAGACAGACTGAAACCATCCGGCGTCTGGGATCTGGGTTCGAACATAGGGATTTACAGTCGTATTGCCTCGAACAGGGGAATACCAACAATTTCTTTTGACAACGATCCTGGAGCTGTTGAAAAGAACTATCTCAATGGTGTAAGCAATGGCGAATTAAATATTCTGCCATTATTACTGGATCTGACTAATCCAAGTCCCGCAACAGGTTGGGAAAATAAAGAGCGGATGAATTTGCTGCAGCGCGGTCCGACTGATACTATTCTGGCGCTTGCATTAGTCCATCACCTTGCCATCTCGACCAATATGCCGTTGAAAAAAATAGCATCTTTCTTCTCAACAATTTGTTCGTCAATCATTATTGAATTTGTGCCAAAAACTGACTCACAGGTTCAAAAATTGCTTTCCACCAGAGAGGACATATTTCCTGAATACACTCAAGCTAATTTTGAGAGCGTTTTTAGACAGCATTTTAATATTCAACGATCTGCGAAAATTATTGAATCAGACAG
Organism: Fidelibacterota bacterium; assembly: GCA_036476435.1. Classification (GTDB taxonomy): domain Bacteria; phylum Fidelibacterota; class Marinisomatia; order Marinisomatales; family JAHJCW01; genus JAZGBQ01. The sequence goes on along the minus strand of JAZGBQ010000253.1, from coordinate 7,215 downwards.
AACAATATACCTCATGACTCCCGGATGTAAATAGTTGAAGAATTGGTATAATCTTCATCCCTATTTAATGGTCTTCTATCCTGTATTATTCCTCTATGCACACAACATTAGTGAAAGCCCGATTTCTGTGATCATCGTCCCGACAGGCATTATTTTGTGTGTTACAGCCCTGTTGATTCTACTAATAAGGATAATGATCAGGGATAGGCTAAAAACCGGGATTATTGTCACTTTCTTTTTAACGCTGTTTTTCTCATATGGAAACATCATGGTATTAATTGAAACAAAACCGGTTATAGATTTTCTCATATACAAACAACTTGCAATAGTTTTTTATGCCAGACACAAGCTATTAACATTGCTATGGACGATACTCTACATTAGTGGGGTATTTTTAATTGTTAGAACTAAACGGGATTTAAGGAATATTTCGAAAATTCTCAGCGTCGCCATCTGTTCATTTTTAGTTATATCACTCCTGCAAGTTGGACTATATAAATTTTCAAATCGGGGGCTGTGGAGAGCGACCACAAAAATTAAACATGTCCATTCTGAAACAACCAGGCTGGCACGTCCGGATACCCTTCGAGATATTTATTTCATAGTGTTGGACGGCTATGCCAGTTCACGCATACTTACTGATGTTTACGATTATAGTAATCAAAATTTTATTGACATGCTAACTGATAGGGGATTTTACGTTGCAGCGGAAAGTTCGAGTAATTACGCCCATACTAATCTGTCTTTAGCCTCCTCTCTCAATATGAACTATGTTCAGAACTTAATAGATATAGCCGGAGTAGAATCGGTGGATTATAAAATGGTATATCAAATGATTTATGACAACAAGGCAATGAATTTATTACGATCAATTGGGTATAAGTTCATTAATTATCCTTCAGGATCCGGACCAAGTTATTATAACAACTTTGCAGATTTGAATATCAGGTGCGGTGGATTAAAGGAGTTCACCGTAGTTTTTATTCAATCAACAATGCTTAGACCCTTAGGCGAACTTCCATTCTTCGATTTCCTCCCTTATGGTTCTACCAGACAAAGGATTTTGTGTACATTTTCCAGTCTTGCAAGTTTACATAAAGACAATGAACCAAAATTTGTGTTCGCGCATATCATATCACCTCATCCTCCTTATGTTTTTGGAGCAAATGGCGAAAAGTTGCCTATAGCAGTCATGAAGATGACTGGTGATATATGGGGCGAAAAAGAAGACTACGTAAACCAATTATTGTATATTAATAATGAAATAGAAGTAGTTATTGATGAAATACTGAACAATTCCAGGATCCCTCCGATAATTATTATACAGGCGGATCACGGTCCGGCCGCGACTATTTACGATTCAGACAATATTAATGGCTGGGATAATCCTTCGAGCACAGGCTTGAATGAAAGAATGAGGATATTGAACGCATATTATCTACCCGCTGGCGGCGATTGTCTTCTATATGATTCTATAACACCGGTTAACAATTTCAGAATTGTCTTTAATTATTACTTTGGGACAAACCAACCGTTATTAAAAGATGAGATCTACTATAGCCCTCTTGATCAACTATATAATTTTGCTCAGGTAACTGATAAAATAAATAATTATTGAGTTTATAACAGATTAATCTGGATGTTCTAGCTCCTGTCAAAGCCCGTTGCTTCCGGCTGCAGTAGGAACAAAATGAATATTTTTCTGTTACTCATCAATAAGCGTAAAATCCAAGCACAATATGGGTAATAAGATCACAGCCTGGTTATTCAGATCCAGATCCAGATATTCGGATGCAGCGATCCTGGTCATCAGAATTGTTATCGGGATTACCTACATCGTTCGCGGGTATCCCAAAATTATTGGCGGCAGCGAGCGCTGGCTGGCAATTGGGACCAGGATCAGTGTTATCGGGATCGAGTTCGGATACACGTTTTTTGGGTTTTTGGCCTCCTTTTCAGAATTTTTCGGAGGGATGGCCCTACTCATCGGGCTGTTCACGAGACTATCAACGGTTGGGATTGGATTTACAATGATCATTGCAGCCCTGTCGCACATAACACACGGTGACAGTATCACCAGGATCTTGCATCCCCTGGAACTGCTTGCTGTTTGCCTGTTCCTCTACTTTAACGGTGCTGGAAGATTTTCAGTTGATCACTTACTGAAACAGAAAATATTTACTAAGTAAGTTGTCCAATCTTTGGGATCTGGTCGTTTATTACTCTTTTTGGTTGAGAAATTCAGGCCAAAAAACAGCAACGTCCTCCGGTGTTCCTAGAACATGAACAGCGTTCGCATTTACCACATGAGTGTATACATCAAATTTTAGTGTATTCAGTATGTACGAATACAGCGGAGCAATATATTTTTCCTGATCATTTTTATAACGGAAGCGTTGGTAACATTCTTTGAATAATAGATAAGACTCGAAATAATACAGACCGATCGTTCCGTATTCGCTGATGCGTATTTTCTCGGTTATTTCATATACTTTTAATTCTTCATCAAATTTTACAAAACTCCATTTGTCACCTTTTGCCTTGAAACTGGGCACCCAGCCGGTCCCTTTAATCCATTCCGGCCGCAACTGGTCAGGTTCAACATAAGTGTCGATATTATAGATCAGTATTTTGTCTTCTGGATACGTGATAAGATCTTCGGCCGCTACTACAGTTGCTGATTGACCGCTGGTAAGATGATCGATCGTCTTAACAGTAAAATGTTCTATCCCAAGGTTTTGGCATTGTTCCTTGATAAACGGCTCATCATCGTTAGAAAGCCGGGTTACGAATAAAAAATTTTCGCTGAAGAAATTCTCCAGACTCGTCAAAGCCCATGTGAAAATAGATTTCCCTCTGACTACCAGTCGATGTTTAGGCTGCGAGAATCCGACCTTTTTAAACCTGCTGCCCTCCCCGGCCATGGTAATTATTATATTCATTTGATGTTGTTATCATGGATGATTCGGTGAAGTTTTTCAATACCCATAGCCAGCATTACTTTCTGGCGCCCGCGAAAATCCTTATGCAGGGGAATCATACTGAGAAATAGTAACGCTTCAATAAAGTGCACAGCATTTATCTGATCCGGAAAATTCTTTACCAGAATCTTGTTGAACATGTCCGTTACTTTCTGGTTATAAGTATTCCAGAAAATCGTATAATCTATTCTGTTGCCCCGACTGGATTGTGTAAAATAGTTGGAAATAATCATTTCATAACGCCCATTAAAGCTGTGTGACAGCTTGGCCAGATCATAACATTGGTCACCATGAATAGTATAGTCACCGAACGAACCGCGGGGGTCCAGCACTTTAATATTACCACTCCTATTATCAAAGAGAATGTTTGCAAGACATAGATCTCCATGGATTATCTGCATTGTATGTTTGTCTTCCATGATCAATAACTGAAATAGTTCAGGAATAATCTCAAGGTAACGATTGATAGGAAAATATTTTTTTGAATTAATGACCATCTCCTTATCAAAATAGTGGGCAAATAATTCATCATCCTTTAGCAACGCTATTCGTTCGAGTGTTTTGTCAACATACATTTTCCGCAGATTAGAATGGATCCTTTGTTCTTTATCCTCAAAGGTATATTGCTGAACCTCGTTTAGAAAAACAAGAATCGCGTGAAATATTCTGTTCCATGAATCAAGTCTCTGGTGACCGTATATGAACACATCACTTAAAGACGGATATCCATAATACTCCATGCTTACAAAAGCATCGTCGGACTCTGTGGAATAATCCAATATCTGAGGAATATAACACTTTAGAGAAACTGGAATTTCCAGATACCAATTTATTTCTTTTATGAGTGTTTCAGGATTGTCACTACGCTTGACCAGGACAGGTTTTCCCTTATCAATCGTGATGTTGTTGAAAAAGCGTGTGTTTAAAAAATGTTTTTTTGCTTCGTAGTAAAAATCAATATGGCCAAGGTCGTACCACTCCTTAACCAGGGAGATCATATAGTCATGATCTTCAAGATGCTGCTGCAGGTTGAAATAGAAGGAATCAATTTCGGGCGGAATCCCTTTCTCAACAAATGAGGATAGGAATGTTCCCGGATCTTTAATCAGGAACAAGCCAATGAAAATATGATTGGATTCAAGATATTCTGTCAGCATTTTGTCAGTAATCGTTGTGATTTTTCCAGCCGTCATCTCAAATGACGTCCAGCGATACGATTCCTTGAGATCCTTATAGAAAATTGTATCCCGCTCCAACAGAAAGGGATCAGAGACAATAGTATCACCAAAATTTATGAGAAGGTTATCCACTCGTTTGAGATCAACATGTTTCAAACCCTGATAGATTGAATGACCCAGATCACCATCCAGGTTGACATTTACAAGGTGGACATTATCGTATTCAGGATTAGACTGCAGCCAGGACTCAATTTGAGTCCTACCTTCATTTACTAATAAATAATATTCCGTTTTTCCCGGAAGATGTGCAAAGTTATCAATGATTATTTCAATCAAATATTTTCCGCCCAGGGGAATTAAGACAGGCGGTATTTCACCCAGCTCAAGTTGGAGATCTTCGCTGACATATTTTGCAGTAGGAATTAATACAGCATTGATCATAGACCGACTAATTCTTCAGCAGTTCGGTAATTTCATCATAGGAAAGATCAAGAAATTCCTGCGGACGAATAGTTTTATCATCTACATAAAATCCATCGAAACCGCACCACGGTTTTCCGACATGCACTTCATCATAGGGTATGGAATTAGAATCCAGCCATTGAAAGATATCCTTAAGTGTATTTGCATTGATCAGACCAATATTTCCCTCGTAGGTACGCATATTTCTTGAAGAATAAATTATAATATAAAATCCTTTTTCCCGGTATTCACGTAATTTTGAAACAACCTCCTCATGGGGATGCAATTCAAGATAGTTTTGGTTGGACTCTTTGTTACTGCAAAGGGTACCATCAAGGTCAATAATAATTACTTTCTGTTGTGTAATCACTGTGTGGCTTAAAAAATGAATAGCTGATGAGACTGACAAGAAACTAATCACCTCACCATATCAGAATAAATTTAGAATTATTACTATTTAAAATCACTAATATTCAGACGGCTATATTCTCCGTCAAAAATCATACAGGTAATGCACAGTGGAATATTTATGAGTAAGAAACTGGCCTTCATGTTTCTCACAAGGACGGACATTGTTCAAGAAGAAATCTGGACTGAATTTTTTAAGTCTGACAAGGATGACAGGCACACGATCTATATTCACCCAGATATGGACACTCGCCTTGAATCACAGTCTTTCGCGCGCTACCAGATCCCTAACGTGGTCTTTAAAAAACATCATTATACTCTCGAGGCACAGAAAGAATTATTGAAAGCGGCTATCGGGGACCTTGAAAATTACAAGTTTATCCTTTGTTCCGAAGATTGTATTCCCACAACTGATTTTAATTCATTTTATCAGGATCTTACTGGGAATGATAAATCATTTATTAAATATTTCCCGAGCTGGTTAAATCCTGGTCATGAACGATTTGTTAACGAGCTCAAAAAAGAATCGCAGTTTGGTAATGCTCAATGGTTCGTTCTGAATCGTAAACATGCCGATATGATGGCCACTGACGAGCAATGGTTTCAAATTTTTGACAAATACGTCTGCAGCTGTGAGCATTACCCGTCAACGTTTCTGCATTTAGCTGAATGTTTAAACGATAAGGAGGTCATCAAACAGGATCGCATGTACGAAGCGTTTATACCAAAGGTTTTCTCAACGGTGGATTTCGGCCCGCAGTCAGCGTCACAGATCAAAGCATTACTGGATCAAAAGTATGAAGAAGGATATTTGCTGATAAGAAAGTTTCGAACCCCGCTGGATGTTGACTACCAGCATGTCCAGGATGTTATAAAGATCGCTGCTGATACTGGTGCCAAAGAGGAATCAGTAGTAAGTCGGTCTTTTCATAATCTCAAAACAGCACTGAAATCGATCATAAGAGTCGTATCACGGATTCCCATTATTAGAATACCTGTTTTTATTGGGCTAAGACTTTGGAATGCCATTAGTTATCCAGGTTATACACCTGCCAGATTACTGAATTGGGTGTTTCTGGGAGATGATTCCAAACTATTTCCATTCCAATTAATTGGCTCAGTAAGGGCTCAGTTCCTTGATCTGGTAGGGAAAATAGCAGGGATTCAAAAGCAACAGATCTCAGATTTCTTGGAGGAATTTGAAGAGGATACGGCGTTTTTCAAGGAGATCCGCAGTTTACTCCGCAAGCATCCCAAAAAAAATCAAGCACATTCACCAATTATGATCGACCAGCGCTTGTTGTGGTACGTATTCGTGCGTGGAATGAAACCGGAATTTGTGGTAGAATCGGGTAGCGGTGATGGTCTGGGAGCAAAGATCATTCTAAAAGCCCTTAAAAAGAATAGAGAAGATGGATTCAAGGGCTATTACTATGGCCTTGACCTCGATCCGGAATCGGGATTTCTGATCAAACATTTGGACCCGGATATTGGAGAATTTATTATCGGGGATGGTTTCAGGACGCTTAAAAAAACAGATCATGAGATTGATATGTTCATTTACGATAGCGACCCATCATCAGAATATGAAATCAGCGAGTATGAAGCAATTCGAAACAAAATGCACAAGAATGCCGTCATCATCAGCAATACTGCCAGTCAATCAGATGCTTTAAAGATATTTTCAAACAGAACCGGACGAAAATTCGAATTATTCAGTACTAAATACCTGAAGGATAGGAAGCTATCGAATAGCATTGGCATATCTTTCCCATAGATAAAACCAAAGAATATTTATTAACCGATCCATGACCCGCCCCCCAAAAGTTGCACCAATGTTTAATTTAGTATTCATACAAACAAAGAGGGGCAAGGTCAACTCTGATATCAATCATATTCTAAATGTCTCCCCTTACCGGCTTCATATACCAGACAGATTACAGAGAGAACTACTTGCGAGTAAAAACTATTTCGATTGTTAGGTTTATTCTTTCCTCCTTAAGATAATTTTTTCCAGGATTAACTTGATGATGTCTATTATTTGGTCTCTGATCACTGTGTATCACCTCCTTCTGTTATTATGGCTTTGTATTTTTTTAATCTCATTCACTAGTTCGGGATAACAATCACCATCCTCTGGATCATCCATGTCCCAGACATATAAAATCTCTGGATTTGCTTCCGGC